>JAEZMC010000077.1 GCA_023435805.1 Bacillota bacterium
GGATAGCAGAGCTATACCAGCACCTATGATGACAATGGTCGAAGCAATAACCACCCAAAACCCGGGTTTTTTATAGCTTAACACATTTTTGATCCGCCCTTTTACATTCCCCTCGCCAAAAGCAAGCGGACTGCCATTCAATATATGCTTTCCGGCAGCAAGCGTCAATAATGAAGCAGCATAAGGCTTTTTCACATCAGCACCCGTCTTCTTCAGCACCCGTTCGTCACAGGATAGCTCCATATCCCTGCTCATCAAAATAAACGCAGCCCAGACAAGAGGATTAAACCAGTGAACAGACAGTATCAGGAAAGCAAACAGCTTGATGATGTGATCTTTTCGGAGGATATGTATCTGTTCATGCAGCACAATATAGCTTCTTTCTTCAACGCTGAGTCCAACCGGCAGATAGATCTTTGGTCTGATCAAGCCAAGAACAAATGGTGTTTTTAAATTCCTGGCTTCGAAAATATTCTGCTCTGTTAATTGAGCACATTTGAGCTGATTTTTTAAGCGCAGCACCGATACCAGACTGTGAAGAAGTAAAGCCAAAATTCCTAAAATCCATATGTATGCCGCTATTTCCGTATAAATCTGCAGCGGATTTGCACTTGCACCAATAGCTGGCGCGGGAAGTGATTGGCTTGCATAGGAGTCAACTGCTGCTATTCCGGTATGAATCTGCGGAGTTTCCTGATAGACAATGTCATGAGGAATAGGGACAGTATTGATATTCCGCGGTAAAAGGCTGAATATACTTTCAAAGGTGAATGGAATGACAAGACGAAATGCCGCCGCACCCCATAACGCATAGGAGACGAATTTGGGAGCTTTTTTGAGCGGCAGCCTGATCAGTATCACAAAAAGGATTACATAGCTTGCCGTAAGGCTCATATTTAAAACAGAAAGAAATAGTCCGCTCATGGCTGAATCTCCTTGTGCTCGTCAATTAGCTTTTTCAATTCTTCAGCCTGGTGTTTGCCTAGCTTTTTACCGCTGATAAAAGCTGTTAAAAATTTGGGCAGGGATCCTCCAAAGGTGTCCTCGACAAAACGTATGCTTTGCCGGGCGTAATATTCATCCTTCGTAATGAGAGACGAAACGACAGTATTTTCATTTTTAAATATGCCCTTTTCACATAGCTTTTTCAGTACGGTATAGGTTGTGGACTTTTTCCACTCCATTTCTTTTTCACATATCTTCACCAGATCGCCGGAACCGATAGGCGCATTCTGCCAAACTATTTCCGCAAACTTCTCTTCACTTTCAGTCAGTTTATATTCTTTCATACCAAACCTCCAAGGTCTATAGGATATCGACCAGCAATAAGTCTATACCTTATAGACTTATATGTCAAGGGTAATCTAAAATGTTATTTTCTGTATTTTTCGTGGCAGATCAAAGCTTGCTATTAACCGATCCCCACAACCCAGTGGCTGTTATCCAAGCTGTCAATAAACACTCTATGATCAGGCTCTTTTACTTAAAAAACCCTCGATATGTCCGCATGAACGGATATCGAGGGTTTATGCCGTGTAAACAAATTTATTTTTACTTCCATAAAAGTTCAATTGCGTGTTAGATATTTCACATGCCCGGTTGATTCAACTGTTGCAATGGAATCGCCGCCTGGCGGCTCGTTTGATCAGGCCGCTCGCCTTCTCTTGAACAAAACGACAAACGTCAATCCTGCTAAAAGAACAATTGTGCAAGCTCCTGCAAACAACCATGTACTGGCATTATTTTCAGATGTTTTGACCGCCGCTTGATTTCCGAAGCCAGGAGCTTGCCAGGCAGGTACGTTATTTCCGCCTCCCTGCACGTTTTCAGGAGGCCTTCCGCCCATACCGCCTAAACCACCCCGCGTCATGTTTTTAAGCTGCGTTATTTGTTCGTCGGTTAACCCAAGCTCTTTGAGCTGGGCAAGCTGCTCTTCGGTCAGCTCATTTTCACCGGCTGCCCACATGATTTCCATGGCTTTTTGCATAGTTTCCATATCAATACCCTGCATTCCGCCCATGACCTCCGGCCCTCGACCTATGCCGCCTTCCATACCGCCTCCCATGCCTTCCGGCACTCGACCTGCGCCACCTTCCATGCCGCCGTCCATGCCTCCCGGCACTGGACCTCCGCCACCTTCCATGCCACCGTCCATGCCTTCCGGCACCCGACCTGCGCCGCTTCCCATGCCGCCGCCCATGCCTTCCGGCACCCGACCTGCGCCGCCTCCCATGCCGCCGCCCTGACTGCCGAGTGCGGAGAGCTGAACGCTGGAAGCATCAACAAGCTTGCCCGACTCCGCACGCTGCCCATCACTTGTGGAGGGAATTGTGCCGTTGAGCTGCCCCTCAATGCTTTCCGCACGAAGCAGCCCAAGTTCTTTGAGTTCGATGATCGCCGTCTCATATGCATCATAATCGTAAAACGCGCTGGGATCGGCCTCTACATAGGATGAAATCAACGTATTCACAGAATCCACCGTTTGTTCAAACAAGCCGCTGTTGAAATAGCCGTCAACGATTTGCTGCAAATAGCCGTGATACATCTCCATATATTCCGGCACTTCCAACAGCTTTCCAAGCAGAGGTCTATTTTCAAGGCTTACACCTGATACAGGCGTATCAATCGGGAAATTGACAATGTCCGAAGCGCTTCCCGACTGGAAGCCGCCAAACGCCAGGTTGTAATCCCAGGGGAGAATTGTCAGTTGTCCTTCGTCTTCGTACAGATAATAGTTATGTCCCATATTGGAAACATAGCTATCGAGGTTTACAACGACCGTGTGCGCGGCGAAATATTTCAGTACTGCCTCCACATCGACGGTGTTTTCCAAATCCTCACCATCTGAGAGTTTTTTAAGCGCTTTAATCACACGCTTGTGATCATTTTCGGTTGTATCAAACACCGAATTGTCAAAAATTGATGAGTAACTTGAGGGATCGTCATCAATGTATTGCAGTGATACGCCGCTTGAAGCCATATTGCCCATTCCTCCGAAGCCAAAACCGCCTCCGCGATTATCTGCGTCGCTTTGCGGATTTTGATCCTTTACAACTGGGAACCGTGGCTGCTCCTGCGCCTGATTCTGCTGATTATTCTGCGCTTGTTCCACGTTCCTGCCACCATTTATAAACTCGTTCATCCACCCATCGCCGCGCATGCCCATGCTCTCCGGTTTGTACAGCTCACCATGAGCGTTTCCGTAAACGCGCTGGGCGTAGCTTTCCTCGAGGCTCTCAACAGCAAGATAAAAACCCCACGTTTCTCCGTTGACCGAAATATCCGCGAACGCATACAGAGGAGACTCAACGCCGACATAATCCATGATATTGTAGGACAGATATTCCTTCATATAGGTTGCGTCGCCCTGCATGTTGTTGAACACAATTTTGTCAAGTCCCAGCCATGTCTGCCCGGTGATGTAGTGGTCAAACTCAATTTTGAAGCTGAAACGGTCGGTTGTATCGTCCTGTGCTACCATGCTCAGACTGGAGTTACCTTTAGGGCGGATGCCGACATTTTCAAGCTTGGTGCCGTCGATCACAACCGTCGCAGGTATATATTCCTCCGCTGTGGCATTTTCCAGCATATTTGCCCATTCTTTTTCATCGGCAATGATCTGAATCTCCATAATCCTGCTTTTATCCATAGCCGCAGCATATGCCTGTTCCGTCGTTCCGGCGACCCCTGCGAATGCCGAGGGATTCTGGTATGCAAAAACTGTAGCAAGCACGGCGGCCGCTATGAGCAGCACCGCGATTGCTCCAATCCATTTATGCTTAATCACAACGGTTTCCCCTCCTTATGACATATAGTCGCCGTTGTAGCTGATAAGCGCCGCGCTTTTCACGCCGGGAATCGCCTTGATTGCCCCGACGAACTTTGTGGAGCTTTCTATCAGGCGAACCTCGAGTGTAAACTCCATGCCGGAATGGGAAATAATCTTTGATTTTACCGAATACTTCTTCACACTCTGTGCGATCCGCTTGAGTATTTCATCCTCCTGCATTTCTCCCTCGCTGCTGATGACAAGAATATAGGGGGAATCCACACTCTTCTTGTTGACAAACAGCACAAGGATTATGCCGATAAAAACAGAACCGAGTATTGCTAGAGGCAGTAGCCCCGCGCCAAGAACGATGCCCGCTGCGATTGACCAGAATAAAAACGCAATGTCAAGCGGTTCCTTGATGGCTGTTCTGAAACGGACGATGGACAGCGCACCTACCATACCAAGAGATAGAATGATGTTGGAGGTCACGGCAAGGATAACCAATGTGGTAATCATTGTCATTGCGATGAGCGAAACGCCAAAGCCCGCTGAATACATGACGCCTGTGTATGTCTTCTTATAAACAAAAAAGACAAAAAGGCCTACAACAAAAGCAAGCGCCATAGCGATGACCATGTCAAGCGCCGAAAAGCTCGCGATATTTTCCAAAAAACTTGACTTAAACAAATCGTTGAAATTCATATTCATTCTCCTTATCCATAAATGCGGCAAGCCGCGTATTTTGAAAATGCCCCTGTGTGACGGGTATTTGTCTGTATCAGGTCACGCATGATGTCCGGCAGGAAGTTGTCGTACTTCACTTCCAGCAGCAGCACTCCCGGCTCACCAACACGCAATGATGGAATATTCCTGTCAAAAAGTCCTGTGGAGTACTGTCCTGTGCGCAGATTCGAATCAAATGTTACACGGACATTGCCGTAAGGGAAGATATACGCTTCACGCCAATAATCCACAATAGTACGGGGCCTGAGCCTTTGAAAGCGCAGCTTGCTGTACAGCTCCACGATGAGCGGTTCGTTTGACTCAGCCATCCAGGCGAAATCACCATCCAATATCCGCTGCGTTTGCTCACGAGTGAGTGCGGTTGACTGCTTATTGCACAACCCGTTTCTTTTGCTCTTTTTTTCCAGACGAATATAGCCATCGTCGAGATTATAAAGGCGTATGCGAAACTTTTCCCGATTGGGCAGTCCGTATATCTTTTCCCTGAGCGCCTTATCGTTATCATTGTCAAAATATAGGCTGCGAATATGGTAACGCCCATCTGCGCCGGCATTTGAATCAACTCTTGCCACAGCCCTCACACGCTGCCTTAGCGAGTGGTAGTCAAGAAGATTGATTACATGCTTGTATTCATGCCTGTATTTCAATTCCTTCATGTGCATCAGCTCCTTTGTCTGCATCTTACGGTGGTAAACTTAATCCAAGCTTAATTCGCATAAAAATTTTGCGAACACAAAAAATGTCATTAAGTTTTGATTAAGCTTATTGTTCATAATATAATTATCATGATTATAGAGGAGATGAGCCGCTTGCGGATATTGATCGTGGAAGACGAAAAAAGGCTTGCGGAAACGCTTGCCGATATTATCACGGAAAATAAAGATATTGCTGATATGGCGTTCGATGGGGAAAGAGGATTGGACAACGCTCTGACCGGAATATATGACGCAATCATCCTTGACGTAATGCTTCCTAAAATGAATGGTTTTGAGATTGTTTGTGAACTCAGAAAAAAAAACATTAAAACGCCGATACTAATGCTCACTGCAAAAGCTGAGCTTGCAGACAGGGTAAAAGGGCTTGATTGCGGAGCGGATTATTACCTGACCAAACCATTTGAAACGGCTGAACTGTTGGCCTGCCTTCGGGCAATCCTGCGTCGCGGCGATGAAATCAGACCCGAGCAGCCTGAGTTTGGGGATATCTGTATTGATATCGCCGCAAGCGAACTGATCTGCGGTACCCGGTCTGTTAAACTGAATGTGAGGGAACTGGAACTTTTACGGCTGCTGATTGCAAACAAGGGCATTTTGCTCTCCAAAGAGAATATCTTCCTAAGGATTTGCGGGTATGACAGCGAAGCAGATGACAGTATCGTTGAGGTATATCTGAGTTTTCTGCGTAAAAAGCTTGAGCATGTCGGATCAAAAGTAAAAATTTCCGTTGTCCGGCGGGTAGGCTACAAATTGGAGGTTATGGAATGATACAAAAGCTGCGGCGCAAGTTCATATTCATTCTTATGAGTGTCGTCACCCTCATCCTACTCTCTATTTTTGTTTCCGTGCTTCTATCAACATCAAGTAACACACGGCGCATGAGTGAAACCATGCTCCGGGAGGCACTCAATATGCAGACACCGCCACAGGACTTGCGGCCGCCGCAGGATGGAGGCGCGCGGAAGCCGATTGACGCAGCTTTGCCCAACACCCGCATGCCCATTATGGTTGCTGAAGTCGGTACGGATGGGACAATATCATTTCTGACCAATCATCTGCAATTTATTGAAGAAGATGTTGCGAAATCCGCTGTTCGGGCGGCTATGAACGCTGGGAAGGACTCTGGAATACTGCGGAACTACGAGTTTCGCTATCAAAAATCAGAGGACGGCATCCATATCGCACTTGCAGACATTTCCATGGAACGGGCGATGTTGCGGAACTTGGTCATAAGCTCGCTCATGATCGGTGGTGTGGCGCTTGCGGCTTTCTTTCTGGTCAGTATTTTTTTATCGCACTGGGCAGTACGCCCTGTGGAACTTGCGTGGGAAAAGCAGAGACAGTTTGTGGCCGATGCATCCCATGAGCTCAAGACGCCACTGACGGTCATTCTTTCCAACGCAGAAATGCTAAGCGCCGACGGGACTTTTACGGATGAAAAAAAGTCCCGCAGAATGGAGCATATCCGAGCCGAAGCCACGCGAATGAAAAAACTGATAGAGGACTTGCTCACGCTGGCCAAAACGGATAGCACGAAAGGTACAATGGTTCGGGAACGTGTTGATTTCAGCTTTTTGATGACAAGTATGATCCTCACCTTTGAGCCAATTGTTTTTGACAATAGAAAAAAACTGACTTATGAAGTGCAGGATAAGATCTTTGTAGCCGGAGATGCACGGCGTTTACAGCAGCTTTTATCTATCTTGCTGGATAATGCGGTTAAATACTGCCCTTCGGGAGGGTCCATTGCGATTAGCCTGAAAGAAACAGATAAAAAAACTGCTTTGCTTACGGTTTTCAACGACGGAGAGCCAATTCCGAAGGAAGAAACCGCACAAATATTTCAGCGGTTTTACCGCATTGACAAATCAAGAAGCGCCCATGGCAGCTTTGGCCTGGGACTTTCCATAGCGGAGAGTATTGTGAGAGAGCACGGCGGGAAAATATGGGCGGAAAGCGGCGACAAAAATGGCAACAGCTTTTTTGCAGCGTTGCCCATTATGCAAAATTAAAACTTCACACTTTTCATTTTTCCTTTTGAGGAAAGTCGATAAAGGCTGTATTTCAAAGTGTATCGAGAAGATACCCCTTCCTATTGGTAAGTCCACAAAGGATTTCAAAGACAGGGATTGGGATGCCTATCGCAATCCGGTCGCAGCACTTCGTACAGAATGATAAAAGAAAGGCCAGAAGCCGAATGAAATGTTAAAGGAACGGTTGCTTTCATTGCAAGCTAGATTTTTTGATGTAGTTACGAAAATTTGGAACTATTTATATCAGCTATGCGTCAAATATTTACTAATTGTTTACTTTCTTTCGTCATAAGTGTTTTATAATGAGTTGAATATGCTGGGAAATAAATGTATAATTTCCAGTGTTGCAGAAATATGTGGAAAGGGAGAGGAGTGGATATGCACAAAACGTTGAGGTTGCCAATCCTGCACAAGAACGATGGCAAATATTATACTTCGAAAAAACGCCGCAATGTACTTTTTGGCTTGTTATTCATATTGCCATCCTTTGCTGGTTGTGCAGTTTTTGTTCTTATTCCATTTGTAGATGTGATTCGACGTTCATTTACACTTGGCTTTACCGCTGAATTCGTCTGGTTTTACAATTACATTGACATTTTCCAAAACAGTGCATTCCGGTTGGCAACAGTCAATACGCTGCGTTTTGTAGGTATATGTGTGCCGTTACTACTTCTGATATCACTTGTGCTTGCACTTTTGTTGAACCAAAAAGTAATGGGACGGGGGATGCTTAGGGCCGCATTTTTGGTACCATTGGCTATTCCGGTAGCTTCAGTAGCGCTCCTGTGGCAGATATTATTCCATCAAAACGGATTGATGGGCAATCTACTGGTGCTGCTGGGAAGTGAACGTATCGATTGGATGCGGACGGATTGGGCATTGTTGTGCCTGATTATAAGTTATATCTGGAAGAATGTTGGCTATAACATCGTTCTTTTCCTTGCAGGCTTGAGTAACATTTCGGTTGCCCAGTATGAGGCGGCACGTATAGATGGTGCAAATTCATTCCGGATATTCCGCGATATCACATGGCCTGGCCTGATGCCTACCCTTTTTACGGTGGTTGTGTTGTCGTTGCTCAATACCTTCAAGGTATTTCGGGAGGCTTATCTGGTAGCAGGCGATTATCCGACGCAGAACATTTATCTTTTGCAGCACACACTCAACAACTGGTTTACGCAATTACAAATGGAAAGGTTATGCGCGGCTGCTACAGTGATTGCCATTGTCATCATCGCACTAGTGGCGTTGCTCCGCCGAAGCTGGCGAACAGACAACGATGAATCATGAGGCGTATAAAATCTGCAAGGAGCAGATATTGTACGCTCCGGCGGAAGTAGCCCGCCAGGATGCATGGGCGAGCAGCATACGCGGTATGCGACCAGCCCGCGCAAGTTTTCGGCAGACGCCGAAATGCACATGGCTAATTACACCATAAATTTGTGGTGTAATATAGACGGATACATAAATTAACATTGAAAGGCAAATGAATGAAGCTGAAGTTGATTGTACGTACTATGTTACTCTGGCTCTTGGCAACGGTGGTGTTGATGCCTTTGGTAATGACACTGAGCGGGTCGTTGATGGGCAAGACCGAATTGATTGACAATATTGGCCCGGTTCTGGCAGACGGCAAGGGCAGCGTGGGGATGCCGATTTTTCCGGGTAAGCCGACATTGAAGCAATATTTGCAGTTATTGCTGGATACACCCAAATTCCTTGATATGTTCTGGAATTCGGTGACGTTGGTGGTGCCTATTCTCATCGGCCAGGTTCTGGTAGGTACGCTGGCGGCATGGGGGTTTGCCCGCTATCGTTTCCCTTTCAAGGAAGGGCTGTTCATGCTCTATATTGCATTGATGATGATGCCCTTCCAGGTAACGCTTGTGCCAACCAATCTGGTGCTGGATGCGCTGCATCTGCTGGATTCCCGCTGGGCATTGATTCTTCCTGCGGTATTTAATACCCTTGCTGTGTTTTTATTGCGGCAATTCTTCGAGTCCGTACCGAAGGCAATGACGGAAGCGGCTGAGATGGATGGTGCGGGAGAGTGGAAGGTATTCTGGAGAATTGCGCTGCCTATTGCTGTGCCGGGAATTGTATCACTTGTGGTTCTCCAGTTTTTTGAGAACTGGAACCTGGTTGAGCCTGGGTTGATTTTCCTCAGGGACAAGCAAAAATGGCCGCTGTCACTATACCTGACAACAATTGGACAATCCAATGTAGATGTAGCGATGGCATCCTCTGTTATAACAATAATTCCTGCAATATTGATTTTTCTCTATGGGGAGACATACCTGCTGCAGGGAATACGGGTATCGGGCTTGAAAGAGTAGGCAAAAGGAGTGGGATGAATGAAAGACCTGAACATGGAAAGAGAAACGAAGCCAAGAAAAAAGGCCGCAAAAGCATTGGCAGGATTTATGGCAGTTATGGTAGTTTTGACGATAAGCTCCCGCATGCTGGAGAATTTCTCAATGGCTGAAGTTACAATCACTCGTGCAACCAGTGGTTCGCTGGAACGCGTGCTGGAGACCAACGGTACGATTAAAATATTCAATGATGAACCGATAAAGGCGGAGGATGCATTAACGGTGCAGACAGTTCATGTAAGCAATGGCGATACCGTAACAGCAGGTGAGCCGCTGCTGACTGTTGATATTAAATCATTGGAAGAAAAGCTTGAACAGGCACAAATGGATCTCCAGAAAAAAGAACTGGCAATCAAAAGCTCCGGAATACCAGCGGACGGAACAACTCCGCAGGAACTGCTTGCCAATGCGCTTCGCGCCCGCGAAGCTGTCGACGAGAAGGTAGCTGAAAATGAAATCAATGCCGACTTGGCCTTGGCAGAAGCTGAGAAACTGCTGGAGCAAAATAAAAAGCTGCTGGAACGGGCGATTACAAACGGATTGGAGTCGGCTGAGGAAGCATTGGCACTGGCAAAGGAAAAGCGTGAGGAAAGCATACGTACTTCACAAAAAGCATATACTGCCGCTCAAAAAACATATAGTGATATGATCGACAAAGATACAGGGATATGGGCTACTAAAAAGGTAGAATCCTATTACGCTTATATAAATAGTGAAGTAGCATTAGCCGAAGCGATCGAAGAACATGAAAAAGGTGATGCTTCCAGTGGGTATAAATCACAGGCATTGAATGAAAAGTTGCAGAAAGCGTATCGAGAGCGGGACAAAGCACTAAAATACTATGATGAAGTGCAAAAGGAGACTGCACCGGATATTCTTGAACAAATTGAAAATGCGCTTTTAGATCAAACGAGTAAACAAAAGGCTTATGAAAAGGCCGTCAAGGATGGTAATGCGGAGGTAACGAAAGCGACGGAGCTCCTCAGCAATACCAAACACGTAAAGACCTTATGGCAGGAGGGTACCCTCGTCTCAAATGATGATCTGAGACCCGAAGACATCGTATCTGCGTTGAAAAATGCAGAGTCCGCTGCAAAAGCCCTGGATAAGGCACAAAAAGATCGGGATAAGGTGTTGAAAGAGAACACCACTGCTATTGAAGATGCGGATAAGGCACTCGATAAAGCTCGTAAGGATGCTGCGCGCCAGACGGTAACCGACCAGATTTCAGCGGAAACAAAGAAACTGGACAATATGGCTGCAAAGGCAGAGTTAGAGAAAGTCAGAAACAGTGTGGAACGCTTGAAGAAGCTGGTGGCAACCAAGGGTAAAATTACTGCTCCTATCGACGGTACCGTATCGGAAATCACCGCCAGCGAAGGCGCATCCATCGCTGAAGGTACCGTTATTGCAAAGATTGTTACAGGTGACAAGTCCATGAAAATAATTTCTACAGTAACAGCTGATGAGGCTAAACAGCTCAAAGTTGGACTGGAGGCAGAGCTATATTCGGATAGGATGTGGTCCGCAGGGAAAGTTACAGATATCCGCA
This sequence comes from Bacillota bacterium, assembly GCA_023435805.1. Classification (GTDB taxonomy): domain Bacteria; phylum Bacillota; class Clostridia; order Acetivibrionales; family DTU013; genus JAEZMC01. Next base: position 11,190 of record JAEZMC010000077.1, read on the forward strand.
GAGCAGCTAGTACCGGCGGGCAGACAAGCGGGCAGACGATGTACGAGGTACATATAGGCATCAATGACGGCCAGGGCAATTTTCTTATTGGAGATTCCGTCCGGGTTACAATACGGCAGACGTCCCAACGATACAATACGATTATCCCTCTTAGCGCTCTCAGAGAGGACGCTGATGGGAAGTTTGTCTTTGTTTTGGAAGAGCAGAGCGGAGCACTTGGGACAAAGCAGATTGTGCGGCGTATCGATGTAACAGTGCAGGAGAGCAACGCTTCACAAGCTGCAGTCAGCGGCGCCTTCTCCAGTTGGGAAAAGCTGGTTGAACGCGGAGACCGGGAACTCAAGAACGGCTACCGTGTACGGGTCAAACAATGAGCATACGACATAATAAATCATTGAGATGGGAAAGGAGGGAAAGCATATGCGTGTAATCAGAAGGGCTTTACATATGGGTGCAGTCTGGTTGCTTTTATCTGTATGTCTGTGGGCTGCAGGAACGGCTTGTTTGAATGATGTGGTACCCGCTTCAGGAGAATCACGTTTTAGTATGCGTTTCTCTCCGCAAAATGAGCCTTCCTTTGACGGTATAGGGCTGTATTATGATAAACAGGCATCCAGGGCGGAAAAGACAGTAATTCCAGGGGCAGTGACTGCCTGGGCGGAAGAAAGGAACCAGCAGGTTTCTGCAATTGAATGGAAGGCTGATGCAGCTGTAGATCTTTACTATGTCAATGGAAATGTCATGGATGTTATGGATCTAATCCTTGTTGCAGGTGGATTTCCTGCAAGTACTGACAAAACAGGCATTTGCATTGACGTTAAAACTGCTGTAAAGCTCTTTGGATCGTCTGTGCCTGTAGGTCTTGAACTAGCTTTAGGCGGACAGAACTATACCGTGCGCGGTATTTTTGAGAGTCCGAAGGGGATGACAGCATTGGGAGCAGACACCGGTCGTGGGCTGGCTGTGTTATCTCCGGCGCCGGCTTTATCAGTGGGAGCTTCTGACGGTAAAGCAACTAAAAGGGTTGGAGTGCAAGGTGTTGAATTTATATTTCCGGAAGGTTTATCACCGGATGAAGCAAAGAGCTACGCTATGCAGCTTGCGGGAGAAATGGGACTTGGCGGAGCCGTCTATGTCAAGGATCATTCAGCAGGGGATAAAATGCTGCGTCAGCTTGCCCAGTTACCAGGATGGGTAATGATGGCAGTTGCAATACTGATGCTGCTGCACACCGCATATTCACAGGTACGTATGATGCTGCGAATGGCATGGCGCCGTTTCAGGTCACGCAGTATTTCTGGAAGCAAAGCGTTTAATACCCTGTTGCGTGGAATGCTATGGGGTGGTGTCCTTTTATTGCCATCTGCTTGCATATATCTTATCGTTCGACCTGATTTTTCTCTGCCACCGTCTTATATTCCGACTCAATGGTCGGATGTAGGCTTCTGGCCGGAGCTTATAAGAAAGATGATAATAGAGCAGGCTGAGAGAAATGCTTTACCTGTTGCACGGCCTGATGCAGTGGCCAATACCATGACTGGCTGGGGGTGTGCTTTTATTGCCGCCTCACTGGGTTCGATTTATTTTTTCAATGCTTGCCTTAATAAAGTGCTGGGACGTTCTGTGTCAACACGGCTCAGACACCATCCGGATGAATGGCCTCACCCGGTAGCACATTGGGATACAAGCTGCTATTTACTCCTGCTGATATCGGCCATAGCACCTGTCTTGGGACTCAAGCTGGCTGAGTTAATGGGATTGCGGCCGGTGATTTCCGGTACGGCTTTGACCATGCTGCTCATTCCTACAGTAATGGCATCCGTAGAGTTGATTCTGCGCTTGTGGCCAAGTGCATTATGGCCCTTGCGGTTCTCTCCGAGGTCGAACTTGCTTTTCATAATACACAGGATTCCGAGATTACATTTGTTTGGTAAAAATAAAAATTTGGAAGGATAAAATAAGAAGGGGGCAACAGATTTGTTAAGAAGAATGAGAAGGTTTTTTTGCATTGGACTGGCTTCGCTGATTCTATTCACTGGATGTTCAGGCAATGGGAATGACAAGAAGGTAACCAAAGGCGGTTACCGGGAGACTGAGATAAATATGCCTGCGGGTTATCAGCAGAACTCCAATCCAATGTTTATGAAGGATGGCCGTGTGATTATGGTTGCAGCACGTACATTGGAGGAAGTACATAATGGAAATGTAACAAATGAAGTAGTAAAGAGCGAAGAAGCAAAAAGCGAAGAAGCAAAAAGCGAAGAAGCAAAAAGTGAAGAAACAAAAAGCGAAGAAACAAAAAGCGAAGAAGCAAAAAGTGAAGAAGCAAAAAGTGAAGAAACAGCAGATAAAGGTGAAGCCGCCTCTATAGATGCCAAAGAAGTTCCTGTTGATGTAAAACAGATGGCTGAGTACACTCCGCCGGAGCAAAAATATGATATACTGACATGGCAGGACCTGACTAAGGAACCAACGATCGATCCGCTAAAGCTGCCTGTAAACACCTATTTTGATTCACAAGCTGCGTTAATATCGGATATGGATGGCAACCCTATTTTACGGGCAAACAGTTATGACCAGGAAAAGGGAGTCCAGAAGTTTATTCTCTATTGGCTGCCCGAAGCGAAAGGAGCTGGAAAGGACGCAACTCCTGTATCACCTGCAAAAGAACAGCTTCTTGATTTAGGTGATTCATATCCCAATGCTATTGTTGCACTGCCAGGAGGTTTGTTTGCCGCTGCAAGCTGGGATAGTATCAAAGTATACGGTGCAGATGGCAAAAAAGTGAAGGACTTGCCGATCAACAATACCAATCAGATGTTCCGCGCCGGCGATAAGCTGGTTATAGTCGATGGACAAAAGAGCGAGTTGGTTTTTTATGATAGTACAACATTGAAAGAATCAACGCGTATGAAGGTGGCAAGATCTGTTATTAACAATTCGAACAGTGCTGTTGGGTTTGATGACGGCACCCTTTATTTCTACGGTCAGAATGGTATTTACATGGTGGATTCGTCTACTGCTGCCAGTCCAACTCCGAATGCTTCGGACAATACGGAGGCAGAGATGGTTCTTGATTTTCTTCAGTATTCTCTGGCGGATCCTAATATCTATGCTAACAGCTTCGCAGTGGGTAGTGACAAGCAGATCATCATTATGGCCAATTCAAATACGATGGCCAGTCGCATATACAGCAGCAGTACAATGGCTTTGAGTGTAGCATCGGGAGAGAGTTCCAGGCCCAGTATGCGCATTTACCTGTATAATTGGGATCCGGAGCTGGATTTATCTAATAAGACTATATTGACGGTTAGCTCATTGTTTACAGATCAAATTTTACGTGTTGCCGCTTTCCAATTCCAGAAGAAGCATCCCGATGTTCAGATTAAGATTACACAATACTATGACAAAATGGAAAATGAGATGAAATGGAGCGATTTTATCCGCACGGTCAACACGGATATTCTCTCCGGGAAAATTGCAGACATCATGTTCCTGGATAATCTTCCATTAGAAAGCTATATGAGGCGCGGCATTTTAGTTGACTTGAATTCACTTGTCAATGAGCTGGGCGGTGCCGAGAAGCTGAATATGGGCATTGTTAACGGAATGAAGAACAAAGATGGGAAGCTGTACGCACTGCCATTGACATTTACAACTTATGCGCTAATCGGACGTGAAAATGTTATTAACCAGGTAACAGACCTTCAGTCACTTTTGACATTGAAGCTGGAGCCTGATCAGAAGGCGCTTGTACCCACTCAGAAGCAAGCATTGTTCCAACAGCTCCTGATGGCAAACCTGCCGGTGTTTATTGACAAGCAATCAGGGAATTACCGTTTTGATACACCAGAGTTTGTCGGGTTCCTCGAACTTGTTGACCGTATTTATAATGAAGCGCAAGTGCCGCCGCCTGAACTGCCGGAAAATCCTACTGAGGAAGACTACAGAAAAATAGATTTCGGTAATTTTTACCAGGAGTCTCAGAAAGACCGTTACACTGGAAAGAATGCTATGATGATAACTACATTGGGAAATCTGGACAGCTTGTCATACGAATTTTCATATTCCGGCGGAAAGGATGCTTCCTGGACATTCATCCCCAAGATGAAGGATGTGGGCGGTGAAATATTCATGCCCCAAACTACCCTGGGCATCAGCGCAAAAGGGAAAAATCAAAAGTTAGCGGCAGAGTTTGTCAAGATGTTATTCTCCGGCGAAATTGAAGGCATTGAAAACTATATGTGGGGCTTTTCTGTCGCAAAAGCTCAGCAGGAAAAGGCGATTAAAAACCTGCTGGAACAGTACAAACAGCAAGAGGAAGCGGGAGGAAAGCGTCAAATGAGTATCGATGAAAAAACGGTGATTGATATGACAACGCTGACTGAACAGCAGATGCGTGACATAGTGAAACGTCTGGACGGATGTACAATTCCAATCCAGTTTGATCAGACGCTTTCTGAATTTTTGACTGAGGAAATAAATCCTTTCCTGTATGGCCGCAAAACTGCAAAAGAAGCCGCAGATGCACTTCAGAGAAGAGCTGCAGCATATCTGGCGGAATAGCAGTTCGGAAAATTCCTGGACATTATTCAGATGGTTTCGCACCAGTAAAAACGAAAGAGGCTTCTCAAAACTATTTCATGGTTTTGAGAAGCCCTTTGCTTTTTGTTCCATGGCAGAAGGAAGTAATAAATCGATACTCTCCAGAACCTTTTTATACGGTGCAATCATGCCTTCATTCATCCTGTTTCCTATTTTGGCTTTCAGCTTTGGAGAAGCCATGAGGGCGCCTACAAAATACATTTTAAGTGCAGTTCCCTTTTTCTTTTGAGGAAAGTCGTATATTCCATGTTCTTTATAAAATCGATGATCCGCTTTCATCAAACCGCGCATGAGCCAGATGAGATCCCTGAAAATTTTCATTCCACCGACACCATAGAAATTTTTCGGCTGGGTATACTTATGGTCGATTGCATAATCAAGTCTTGCAGCAAGTCTGTCTATTTCCTGT
>JAEZMC010000147.1 GCA_023435805.1 Bacillota bacterium
GTGCGTCGGTTAGAATAATCAAAAAGGACACGGCTGCAACGGGAGACGGTTATATTATATTTGTGGAATGATGACAGGTTCTGGAGGGTTTTACTTATGAAAAGGATGACGATGGTTTTTTTGATTATAATCTTGACGGTTCTTCTACTCCCGGGCACAGCATTCGCGCGGGAAGGAATTTGCGGATATGAGGGAGGCATTACATCCGGTGAGGTACCGGCAGGCACTTCCGGCACTTCCGGGAGATTAACCTATGATTATCAGGAAGTATCCTTTGTCAGTGGTGAGCCCATCGTGTTTACGGGACAGATGACAGTCCGAAAACAGCAGAAACAGAATAAAACGACTGTCACCTATATATATAGCCTGAAAAATGCCGAAAAAAATGCAACGCTTTCCCGGACCCTGGTTTTCGATGTTACGTCAACTAAAATGGAAAACGGCCAGATAACTGAAACAGCGGCTTTTTCGAAACCTGCCACCGAGACGATAAGGATAGGAAGTACGGCATATACCCTCAAAAGTGCCAACGGATATGACTTTACCCGTTCAAACCTGATCGATCCAAAACCTGCTGTAAATTACCATGCAGGCAGCCTCTGGAGCAGAAAGGTTTATCAGGCCGGAGCCGCCGCTAACGGTGATACGGTCACAGTTGAGTGCACAGGCGAGTTTTACGGATATGATCATTACTGGGGAAGTGCTGAAAGCCTGCTGCTTGATTATACGATCAACAGTGAAAAAAATGGCTCAAACAGTGCCGACAAATGGGGCGGAACCGCATCGGTTGCCATTTCCGCCACCTCTACAGAGCAGCTGGAATATCAGAAAAACAAACCTGATCAGATCAGTTTTCCCGGCAGTTATTCCAGGAACCGGGTAAACAACAGTATCCTGGAATATACCAGTAAGTTGCCTGAGTTTGATTCAAAGGGGATTTCTACCGACAACATTATAACTAAAAAGGACAGCCTGAAAATAGAATCCTTCCCGGTTAAGAAAAGCCTTCCCACCGTGAATCTGACAAATATCAGGGGCCATTGGGCGGAAAACGATATCAGGATCATGTTTGGGTTGGAGGTGTTCAAGGGCGACGGTTCTAATTTTAATCCGGACCAGTATATGACCAGAGCAGAATTTGCATCCGCGATCGTGCAAATTGCAAGGGATATTCCGCCGGATCCGGCACTGGCAGTGAAAACTACTACGGCATCAGCAAAAGCTAAATCAAAAATACCGGTGGTATCACCCTTTAATGATGTATCCATAGAGAATATTTATTTTACCCAGATTAATAGTGCATATGAACGTGGTCTTATCGGCGGTAAAGGGTATAATCTTTTCGGGCCTAATGAAAATATTACAAAAGCCGATGCCATAGTGGTATTCATAAGGGCACTGGGTTTTGAATCACTTGCCTCACTGCCCGCCTCCGTTACCGGATTCCGGGATAATGACCTGATACCTGCCCATGCCAGAAATGCCGCGTATGTGGCGAAAAAAATCGGGCTCCTGCAGAGCGATAGCAAAGGAAACATGAACCCTGCGAAAAAATTGACCAAGGCTGAAGGTGCCGCACTGTTCAAGAGCCTGATCACGTATCTGCAGGACGGCATAAAGAAAGATTACCGTGACAGGCTGGTCAACTATTAATTGCAGTGGTAGAATGTATTTAATAAATCTAAAGGGGAAATATTGTGAGAAATAAAACTTTTAAGTCTTTTTTTGTGCGCAGCATCTGCGCACTCCTGATAATCTTTCTTGTACTGGGACAATCTGCATTTACAGCCACAGCTGCTGAAGATGAAAGGAACCTTCAATACTTACAGGGTATTATGGAAATGATCAGGGAACAATACAAGGGCAGCCTGACCGACAGCCAGCTAGTGCAGGGAGCGGTAGGCGGTATGCTGAACTCCCTGGATGACTACACTACATTTTATACACCTAAAGAGGCGGAGACCTTTATGAGCTCCGTTACCGGAGTATTCGGCGGGATTGGTATATCCATGGAAATCAGCGGCGATTATATTGTTGTTGCAAAAGTGTTTGCCGCTTCTCCGGCAGAAAAAGCCGGAATGATTCAGGGGGACAAAATTGTGGAAGCGGCCGGTAAAAGTCTTCTGAAAGTCACAGCAGATGAAGCGGCATCCATTATCAAAGGCCAGCCGGGAACAAATGTTAAGCTCGGGATCCTTCGGAATGGCAGTTCCACTGTTAAGTATGTGGAAATCACGCGTGAAATCATCAAGGTCAATCCGGTTACATATGAAATTCGAAACGGTATCGGCTATATCCTGCTGGAAATGTTCAATGAAAATACGGATGAGTATCTCACAAATGCATTGGCAGAGATGGACAAGAATAAAATCACCAGGATCGTTCTTGATCTGCGTAACAATCCTGGCGGCGAGGTAGGACAAGCTGTTGCAGTGGCGAAAAAATTCGTACCAAAAGGACTTATCACCAAGCTGGATTATAAATCCGAGAAGTTTCAGGATATTGAATATACTTCCAATCTTGAAAAAACAAAATACCAACTGGCCGTTCTGGTAAACAGTATGAGTGCCAGTGCTTCAGAAATCGTTGCTGGCGCGGTTCAGGATACAGGTGCCGGCAAACTGGTAGGAACCAAGACCTTCGGTAAGGCAAAATTTCAAAGTCTATTACCGGTATTGACTCCTGAGGCGTTTTCAAAATATGAACAACAGCTGGGTTTTAAGGTGGTAAATGGTCTCGACCTGCAGATGTATTTCGGGATCAATCCTTCCAAACAGGAGATTGCAGGCTATACAAAGATGACACTTGGCCTGTACTATACTCCCAAGGGCAGAATGATCGACGGTACGGGTCTTGTGCCGGATGTTAAGGTCGAGGATCCGAAGCCTGTGTCGGACATCATCATTACCAGTATTCAAAAGCTTACCAAGACTTCGACTCCCGGGCTAAACGGCCAGGGGATAGATGTCTATAACGCGGAGAAGATTTTGAAAGTCTTAGGTTATGAGATCGATCCTCCGGATACGACGTTGGATTCCAAAACTGTAAAGGCATTAAAAACCTATCAGAAGAAAACCGGATTGAAGGTAAACGGTATATTGGACAACCGGACCCAGGATGCACTCAACAACGCCCGGACTAATTTGATAGAAAAATATGATAGTCAGTATAATCAAGCCGTCAAGCTATTAAACTGAATTGAATAAAAACTCTTGCTGTCGGGCAGAGAATATATATTGACATTGTAATTTGATGAATATAAAATTATAGAGTATTTTTAACGCGATGAACGCATAAATTCCGGAATATCGGATTTGAACTTCAATGATGAAGGTCAATGCGTAAATTCGCGTTTGTTTTTGTGGGAACAGGGCAATATAACATGTCGGAATAGTATGATTTTTGTATAAAAATGACTGTAATATATGCAAAATCGATATTCCTGTATTTTGTATTTTATAAAGGGTGGAGGATTGTGTCATGTCAGTAAAGTACATATTTGTTACCGGTGGTGTTGTTTCCGGACTGGGAAAAGGGATTACCGCCGCATCGCTTGGGAGGCTGTTAAAAGCAAGAGGTTTGCATGTAACCATTCAAAAGTTTGATCCGTACATAAATGTCGACCCCGGCACAATGAGCCCCTACCAGCACGGGGAGGTATTTGTCACCGACGACGGCGCTGAAACCGACCTCGATCTGGGACACTACGAAAGGTTTATAGATGAAAACCTGAACAAAAACAGCAACGTCACCACAGGAAAAATATACTGGTCCATCATTAGCAAGGAAAGAAAGGGTGACTTTCTTGGAGGCACGGTACAGGTAATACCACATATAACCAACGAAATTAAAGATAGAATTTTCAGGGTAGGCAAATCTGACCACACCGATGTAGTAATCACCGAAGTTGGTGGCACAGTCGGCGATATAGAAAGCCTACCCTTTCTTGAGGCCATCAGACAGGTAACAACGGATATCGGCAGGGAAAATGTCATGTATATTCATGTTACACTGGTGCCATACCTGGGAAAATCCGGAGAGCTGAAGACGAAGCCTACACAGCACAGTGTAAAGGAGCTTAGAAGCATAGGTATACAGCCGGATGTCATTGTATGCCGTACGGAGAAACAGCTGTCGAAGGAATTAAAGGATAAAATCGGCCTCTTCTGCAATATGCCTGGAAGTTCTGTTATTCAGAACCTGGATGCGGAGATTCTTTATGAAGTACCGTTGATGCTGGAGAAGGAAGGCCTTGCAAATATAGTATGCAAACGGCTTGGATTGAAATGCAATGAGCCGGACCTGCATGAATGGGTGGAAATGGTCGATAAGCAGAAGAATTTGAAAGAAAGCGTAACGATAGCGCTTGTAGGGAAATATATTGAACTGCATGATGCTTATCTGAGTGTTGCTGAATCATTAAGACATGGCGGTATTGCCAATGATGCCGATGTAAAAATAAAATGGATCAATTCGGAAAACCTCGATAGGAAGAATATACAAGATTATCTGCTTGATGCGGTTGGTATCCTTGTACCGGGCGGATTCGGCGACAGGGGAGTAGAAGGGAAAATTCTTGCGGCACAGTACGCCAGAGAAAACAAGGTGCCGTACTTTGGCATCTGTCTGGGTATGCAAATGGCGGTGATAGAATTTGCCAGGAATATCTGTGGAATGGCGGATGCCCACAGCTCGGAATTCTCCGAAACATCGGCACATCCCGTCATCGATCTCATGCCGGAACAAAAGGACATTGATGAAATGGGCGGGACCATGCGCCTTGGCATCTATCCCTGCAAGATAAAGGAGGATACCCGCGCTTACGACATATATGCAGATGAACTAGTATATGAGCGCCATCGGCACAGATATGAGTTCAACAACGAATTCAGGGAGAAGATGGTATCCAGAGGTTTAGTGCTGTCAGGCCTGTCTCCCAGCGAGAGGCTGGTAGAAATTATTGAATTGAAGGACCATCCCTGGTATGTTGGCGTACAATTCCATCCCGAGTTCAAATCGAGACCCAACAGGCCGCATCCGCTTTTTAGGGATTTTATAAGAGCATCGATCGAGAGACAAAAAAATAAATAGTGAGACTTAGCGATAGCTGACAGTTCAGGCCGGGGAATCCAAATCCCCGGCTTTTTTCTTCTATTGTATATAGTTTACGGAAAGTATAAATTTTATCCAATTTGACAATACTTAATAATACGAGAAATGCATAGCCGTTTATGCATCATTTTACTAGTTAAAATCAGGGGGATTTAGCAATGAACAAAGTCTTATGTACGATAAGGGAATTGGGCAGGCTGAACCGTGCAGCCGATGTTTTAAAAATAATCATATTGGTATTGGTGACGCTGGCTATCATATCCGTAATACTGCTGGGCTCCTATACGGACAGCATAAGCAAGGGGTTGGCTGACAATTTGATTCGCCTGCATGTGATAGCCAATAGCGATTCGCCGCAGGATCAGGCACTCAAGAGGGATGTAAGGGATGCGGTGCTGTCCTATATGAAGGGGGAGCTTGATCATTCAAAAAGCATATCACAGACAAAGACGATAATAGAAAGCAAGCTTGATAGTATTGCTTCCATAGCGGAAAAAGAGATTGCCCGGCAGGGTATGGACTATAGTGTAAAAGCAAATCTGGGAAGCTATCCGTTCCCGACAAAAGCGTACGGTGATATTACATTGCCTGCGGGCAGCTATGAGGCCTTGAGAATTGTCATTGGTAAGGGTGAGGGCGCCAATTGGTGGTGCGTGCTTTTTCCGCCGCTGTGCTTTGTGGATGTAACACATGGTACAGTTCCGGATTCTGTCAAAGATGATTTGAAGAACGTACTCACCGAGGAAGAGTACAGTATTGTAACTTCCGCTGATGAAGAAAGTGATATACCAATTAAAATAAAGTTCAAGATAATAGAATTGTTTCAGGATTCCAAGGATAAATTCGCTGGAACATTGAGTAGAATTTTTAAAACTGCGGGCTGATGCATCAATACGAACCTCGCCAGGGGATTTCAGAGGGGACGGTTCTCACGGCAGGGGACAGTTCTCGCAGTGGGGGACAGTTCTTTCATAATAGGCTAATAAGCAGAATTATTTAGGCTATCAGGATATTAGTACGGAAAAGGAAATTGCAGCTAAATTAAAAACCGTCCCCTCAGTAGGTCTTAGTAGCCTAGTGCAGAACCGTCCCCTAATATCCTAACACCAGAACCGTCCCCTACCCTACCCGAGCACCAGAACCGTCCCCTAATACAAAAATTTCTTGAAATAATAAATTCTATTCCCCCATGGCTAAAGTGGAAATCATTTTTTCATTTAACGGCCACGCTTGTCTCGTTACATTTTCTTGACGTACCTTTGCTTCTTATGTATAATGTTATCTAATATTTTTCAGAAGTAAACGAACGAGTAGGAGGTATTATTTATGGCATTTTATTATAACGAGCCATCCAGGACCTTCAGCGAATACCTGTTGCTGCCCAACCTTACAACAAAGGATTGCACTCCTCAAAATATCAATTTGCAAACCCCAATTGTGAAATTTAATAAAGGCGAAAAGGCTTCCATGCACATCAACATGCCGCTGGTATCGGCAATCATGCAGGCTGTTTCCGACTCGGGAATGGCAATTGAACTGGCAAGGTGCGGGGGCCTTTCTTTTATTTATGTTTCACAGCCAATTGAACAGCAGGCGGAAATGGTTCGCAAGGTTAAAAAATACAAGGCGGGTTTTGTCGTGAGCGATTCAAACCTTAAGCCGGAGGACAGCCTTGCCGACGTCATTGCCTTAAAGGAAAAGACGGGGCACTCAACCATTGCTATAACCGAGGACGGTTCACCTACCGGGAAGCTGCTGGGTATAGTCACGAGCAGGGATTACAGAATCAGCAGGATGTCAACAGACAGGAAAATCAAGGAATTTATGACACCGTTCGAGTCCCTTATCTATGCAGAGGAAGGCATTACTCTTAAAGAAGCCAACGATATGATCTGGGACCATAAGCTCAACTGCCTGCCCATCATCGACCGGAAACAGAATCTCGTGTATATGGTTTTCAGAAAGGATTATGACAGCCATAAGGAAAACCCAACCGAGCTGCTGGATACCAGTAAAAGACTTATGACAGGAGCCGGGATCAATACGAGGGACTACACGGACAGGGTACCGGAGCTTGTAGAAGCAGGTGCGGATATTCTTTGCGTGGATTCATCTGATGGATATACGGAATATCAAAAGGAAACAATTGAATGGGTCAAGAAAGAGTATAACGGCGAAGTCAAAGTAGGCGGCGGTAATGTAGTTGATAAAGAGGGCTTCATGTATCTTGTCAACGCCGGGGCTGATTTTGTCAAAGTCGGTGTCGGAGGAGGCTCCATTTGTATCACCCGGGAACAGAAGGGAATAGGCCGCGGACAGGCGACTGCGGTTATCGAGGTGGCCAGAGCCAGGGACGAGTATTATGAGAAAACCGGCATCTACGTTCCAATATGTTCCGACGGCGGTATTGTTCATGACTACCATATGACGCTGGCCCTTGCCATGGGTGCCAATTTTATCATGCTTGGCAGATATTTCGCACGTTTTGATGAAAGCCCGACCAGAAAACTGAAAATTGGCAACAATTTTGTTAAGGAATACTGGGGAGAGGGTTCCAACAGGGCGCGCAACTGGCAGAGATATGACATGGGCGGCAAGCAGAAGCTGGACTTTGAGGAAGGTGTGGACTCTTACGTCCCCTATGCAGGTAAATTGAAGGATAACCTGGAGACGACACTGAGCAAACTAAAAGCTACCATGTGTACCTGCGGTGCACTTAACCTTGATGAACTCCACGCCAAAGCCCGTTTGACACTGGTTTCCTCCACCAGTATTATTGAAGGCGGCGCACACGATGTAATACTGAAGGACAACGAAACATCGGGCTGATAAATGCGGCTTTCATTTTGGGCATATTTCCTTCCTTCCATTAATAGTATTTACTGAACAACATCCAGGAAGGTTGCAGAATGTCCAAAATAGCATTGATTGTTTTTCAGGAAGAAAAAGCGCGTGGCGGCAGCAGGCTATTTACCGGATGGTCAGGCTTTTTAAAAACAAAAATAGGTACTGCGCTGTACTGCATATTAAATAAGAAGAAATTCAAAAACGGCATTCGAGAATTTGAGATCGAGCCTGGACAGGGTGGATTATCAATTGGGATGCCGTTTTCTGTTTCTTTTCTCTCGAAGCTAAACAGACCCTATCTCGAACAGCGCATCACCAAATATTGCTCCGACCATGCCTGCAATTCATGCTATGTACCTGCAGCCGCGAAAAAACAGGGGTTTATGGCGAATACAACCTTCGACCTCCAGTTTGTCATTTTTAAAGCATTACTGGTGCCGATACTGGATGTAATCTATTCAGAAAGCGGAATTCGCCTGGATCATCTGGATACGGCCATCGTTTCTTCGGACAATATGGATGAACTAGCTGTAGTCGTAGGACAGGTCGAACCCTTTATGAGGTATATCAACATAGCCGCGGCAGACAAGGAAGCCGTAGAAGACAAGCTTTCAAGCATATGCATGGATTCCGGCATATCCATATTTGTCAGCAGTGACGTTAAAGGCATTCTGAGAAATGCCGACCTGATCATTAATATGGATAAAGCTTTGACCCTGTCAAAATACCGAATAAAGTCCGGGTCGCTGGTATTCTGCTTTTCGAATGAGGAAAGGCAGAGGTTTCAAGGTGAGTACACCGTAATACGCGGTGTGGAGTATACATTCCCGGAAAATCAGTATGAAGTATTTGATAAGGAAACCAGGCAAAATTTCTCCAAAGCGGAGCTGACGGAAATGCTAACAGTTTGCAGGGCAGGGCTTCCAAAGGAGGCATATTACAATGCTGTTTCTGCAGGTGCCGTTCTGAAGGTTTTTCGAGAAAGTCAATGCCGGATAACAGGCTTTCAAGGCAGGAGGGGAGTACTGAAGGTGGAAAACATACTTAAAACGATAAGAATAGGATGATGTTGAAATCACTATTCAAAGCGTCATTGCTCAAATGTTGAATTGTACCATACCCTTATTGACAATAAAAGAGTTGTATTCTATAATTATAAAAACTAAGAGTGGATTTGTGTTTATTTTCGAGCACTGTAAATAATATCCAGTGCTATTTATATGTATTCTGCTTCATTGCCAATGCTACAGAATAAATACGGGCTAAATGCATATATTATCAACACAAAATTTTAGGTAAAGGAGAGGCTCCAAATGGCAGGTAAAGAAGTCATATTGACTTATGAGGGCTTGAAGAAACTGGAAGAAGAGCTCGAACTGTTAAGAGGTCCCAAAAGGATGGAGATAAAAGAGAGAATCAAGGTAGCTCTTTCATTCGGGGACATTTCCGAAAATTCGGAATATGATGAAGCCAAAAATGAACAGGCTTATGTTGAAGGAAGAATAGCGCAGCTGGAATCCATGCTGAAGCATGCAAGAGTAATAGATGAAGAGGATGTAAGCACGGACAAGGTCACGATCGGTTCCAAGGTAAGGCTGCTGGATATGGAATTTAATGAGGAGATCGTATATACTATTGTGGGATCTACGGAAGCAAATCCCGCGCGCTTTAAGATATCCAACGAATCTCCTGTGGGAAGCGCCCTGATGCACAAAAAGAAGGGAAATGTTGTGGAAGTGGCGGTTCCGGACGGTGTTCTGAAATTCAAAATATTGAAAATCGAAAAATAAGAGTTTTACAGCTTTAATTGGAGAATAATTTAATATATAATAAATAATGATTATGAATAACAGTTTGCAGCGTGTAAACTGTTATTCTTACATAAACAGCATTTCAGCACAGAAGGCGCAAAGTCTGCAGCTGATATGCCAGACAAACAGGAGGTTCGTGAATGGCAGACAACATAGATGCTAACCAGGACATAAATGATTTGAATGAAATCCTCAAAGTAAGAAGGATGAAGCTGCAAGAACTTCAACAGAGCGGAAAGGATCCTTTCAGGATCATCAAATACGATGTAACGCATAATACTAAGGAGATACTCGACGGTTTTGACAGTCTTGAAGGCACGAAGGTCTCCGTCGCCGGCAGGCTGATGTCGAAAAGAGGCATGGGCAAGGCCAGTTTCTGTGATTTGCAGGACCGTGAGGCAAAAATACAGTTATATGTGAAAATAGATGATGTCGGTGCAGAGACATATGAAGATTTTAAGAAATATGATATAGGAGACCTTGTCGGTGTTACGGGTACGGTTTTCAGAACCCATAAGGGCGAGATATCCATTAAAACCGAGAGCGTTCTGCTGCTGGCAAAGTCTTTGCAGCCCCTGCCGGAAAAATGGCATGGCTTGAAGGATGTTGACCTGCGCTATAGACAAAGGTATGTGGACTTGATCATCAACCCTGAAGTAAGAAAGACTTTTATCTTAAGGAGCAAAATACTGAAGGGGATCAGAAGGTTCCTTGACGAAAGAGGCTTCCTGGAAGTGGACACGCCCATACTGAATACCATACCCGGCGGAGCTTCGGCCAAACCGTTCGTTACCCATCACAACACACTTGACCTGGATCTTTATTTGAGAATAGCTCCCGAGCTATATTTGAAGCGTCTGATCGTCGGCGGTATGGAGAAGGTTTATGAAATGGGCAGAATGTTCAGGAACGAAGGAATGTCCATCAAGCATAACCCTGAGTTTACCATGATGGAGGTCTATGAAGCGTATAATGATTACAAGGGTATGATGGAGCTTACCGAATCGCTTATATCCACTGTCGCGGAAGATGCTCTTGGAACCACAAAGATTACTTACCAGGGTCAGGAAATAGATCTGACGCCTCCATGGACCAGAATGACCATGAGAGAGGCTGTGTTACAATACTCCGGTGTGGATTTTGACACGGTTGGAAGTGATGAGGAAGCCCGGAATATTGCCAGAAACAAGAAGCTGCATGTAGATAATAAAATGTCAAAGGGAGAAGTCATGAGCCTTATGTTCGAGGAGCTGGCAGAGGAACATATGATTCAGCCGACCTTCATTACCGACTACCCTGTAGAAATTTCACCGCTGACCAAAAGAAAACCGGACAGACCCGATCTGACCGAAAGATTTGAATTGTTTATAACCGGAAGAGAAATGGCAAATGCCTATTCCGAATTGAATGACCCAATCGATCAGAAAGAAAGATTCCTGCAGCAGGTGAAAAAGAGGGAAGCCGGAGATGACGAAGCCAATATGATGGATGATGATTTCGTTAATGCACTGGAATACGGCATGCCCCCTACAGGCGGCCTTGGCATAGGCATAGACAGGTTGATCATGCTGCTTACGGATTCCTACTCCATAAGGGATATATTGCTTTTCCCCACAATGAAACCAAGAGATTGATGTAAACGGGGGATACATGATGGACAAAAAGGAAGCCAGGTTGATTCTTGGCGTTACAAAGGAAACAAGCCGGAATGATATTGAAAGAAAATATTCCATACTTCTGAAAAAGCACAGGATGACAGGCAGGAAGCTTGACGATGAAGAAGCAGAGAATACCGATGCTCCGGACAATATCGAAACAGCCGGAGATGCGGCTGATGCCCGTAATTTGGAGAAGAAGCAGGAGGAGCTTGACTTTGACCGCATAACACAAGCCTATAATATTCTTATGGGCTATGAAGTCACGATAAAGGAGGAACCTCCCAGCAAAGCGGCGCCATTACTGAAAAAGGCTGGCATTGACGAGAAAAAGGCAAGGAATTTTTTCTATTATTATAAATACCATCTCATCGCCGTCCTTGCAGTGGTCGTATCGGTCGTATTTATTGTAAAAGGATGCGTGACGAGGGTAGAACCTGACTTCACCACAGCTTTTATCGGCAATATCAGCTATTCCGACACGGATAAGCTGAAGAGCGCCATTCAGGCAAATGTTCCTGAGATTAAAGAGCCTGGATTTGATGGAGCCTTCCTTGTGGACGGCGATATGAACGAGCAGCAGTATGCGATGGTAATGAAGGCAACAATATTATTTGCAGCCGGCGGTATAGACCTGTTCGTCATGGACAAGGTCAATTTCGAAAAGTATGCCAAAAACGGCGCATTTGTCAGTCTGGATGAAATAGCGCCCAGGTTGGGCGTGGACATGGAAAAGAACAAGGACTACATTCTAAGTGTGGAAGAGCCGTCTGATGAAACTGGGGACGGCGCAGCAGAGAAAGCTCCGAAGGAACCCGCCCAAGAACATCTATATGGAATTGACATATCAAACAGTAAGGTATTGAAAGAGTCCGGAGTATTGGGCAATGAAATGATTGCCGCTATTTATATAAATGGCAAACAAACGGATAAAGCTATAAAGTTACTGGAATTTCTACTGAAATAATGATGATGGGGGGCATATAAATGTCTAGCGAACTAATATTAAAGGAAGAATATTTGTCCGGAGAGGCCAAGGTATTTGTTTCCGGAGAGGTTGATATCTATACGGCTCAACAATTCAAGGACAAGCTGTACAATATTGTTGACAACAGCAGCAATGACCTGGTTATCGACTGCAGCGGCTTAAACTATATTGACAGCACAGGCCTGGGCATATTTGTAGGTGTCTTGAAAAAAACCAAGCTGGCTGGCAGAAGTATTCGTGTTGAGAATATCAAGGACAATATCAGGAAATTATTCATCATTACAGGTTTGGACAAGTTGTTCAATATCCATTGAGAGAATAAGCCCGGTTTACATTCACGGAAAGACGTATTATTTTGTAGGTATATAAAGGAGCGATTAAAATGGTATCATCGGACAGAATTGAGATGCTGCTGCCTTGCAAAGCTGAATATGTTAGCGTAGCCAGACTTACGGTATCCGGAATAGCAAGCAGGATCGGTTTTGATATTGAAACTGTTGAAGATATCAAGGTGGCGGTCTCGGAAGTGTGCAGCAGAATTATCAGCGCAACAGACTGCCAGGATTGCCATTATACGATATTATTCGAAATCTTTGCAGATAAATTGGTAATAGCATTTACATCTGACATGGAAAAGGTAAAATGTATTTTCGACAGTGATGATGACGGCCTCGGGATGTCCATTATCACCGCGTTCATGGATAAGGTGGAATTCTGTCTTGAAAACAATTACATTCTTACTATGACAAAAACGTTTGAGGTGATTTCCGACGATGGAATATAATCTTGAAACACCGGTAGTAAAAGAATTGGAAGATACCGATGCGCTTTTTGCCAGATATAGTATTGACAGGGACATCACCAGCAGGAATGAACTTGTTAAACGATATATATATCTGGCCGAAATCATATCGAAGAAATTCCTTAACAGGGGAGTAGATTACGAAGATATTTACCAGGTAGCATGTATTGCGCTCATAAAAGCTGTTGAGCGTTTCAGCCCTGATAAAGGTTTTAAATTCGTCAGCTTTGCTACGCCTACAATTGTCGGTGAGATCAAAAGATACTTCAGAGATAAAAGTTCCGCGATAAGAATCCCCAGGCGGATATACGAAGTGTATCAAAAAGTCAACCTTGCCAGGGACCAGCTCTCACAAGAGCTGCACAGAACACCCAGAGTAGATGAGATAGCAGCCTATTTGAAGATCAGAGAGGAGACAGTCCTCGAAATTATCGAATCCTGGAATGCCTACAATATGCAATCCTTTGACCAGAATGCGTTCAACGACGATGACTTGGAACTGCATGAAACCATCGGTGGCGATGATGCCACTTTTGAGAGAATAGAAAACAGGGATTTCCTGGAGAAAAGTCTGAACAAATTTAACGACGCTGAAAAAGAATTCATACGCATGCGTTATTTCAGCCGTAAAACCCAGAAGGAAATAGCCGATAAAATGGGTGTTTCGCAAATGTATGTTTCAAGACTTGAACGTAAGGTTCTCGAAAAATTCCGGAATATGCTGGCCAAATGATTTGGAATAATTATACAGATGGCTAAAACTGCATGTTTATCAGTTTTTAAGCCGGGTAATATATATAAAAGCCGTTGCAATGTCGTATACCGGCTTTTATACTAAAAATCAAGGACGTGGAATATTTGAAAAGCCTGGGCATTTACAGTGCTTGCGTACCAAGCACCATTGGCAGCATAGGCACTGTGGTGGATGAGTTGATAAATAACCTTCAGGATAAATACGGAGCTGTCAGTGACGGCACGTTGTTTGAGCTTAAGGTCATATTGAATGAGATGCTGATCAATGCAGTCCGGCATGGGAATAAAGAAGATGAAAAGAAATGCGTAAAGGTCAAGTCTTATGTCAAAGGACAGGATGTTATATTCATCATAGTGGAGGATGAGGGGATAGGCTACGATTTTTACAGCACCTGCAATTGCCGTACTCCGTACTGTGACGAGGATAATCCGCTCGAGGTAAATGAGAGCGGAAGAGGTATCATGATTGTTAAAAGTCTATGTGACAAAGTCAAGGTCAATTCAAAAGGTAATAAAATTGTGATCGCCAAAAGTATTATACGCTGATAAGAAGTGTTTTTTAAATCTGAGACAGCACCAGCCTGTGAGTTATATTAACACACAGGCTTTTATATATGCTTAGCATCCCCCCTTATAGGGGTGGAGCAAACACCTGTATTACGGGTGTTTGGTGTTTTATGATTAATAATAGGTATGTCATATTGACACCAGGTCTAAAACAATCCTTTAAACAAGCGCTTCATTTTATCAGTCACACAGGAGCAAAAAGTACAATAAACTGATAAGACGGAGAATAAAACAGAGAAAAGCGCATAAATCGAACTCAAAGAGGTAAATGCTAATAAGCGTGAGTTGAAGAAGGCGTGGGGCGGTGATATAGTATAGAAGCTGTC
>JAEZMC010000184.1 GCA_023435805.1 Bacillota bacterium
CGCTTACGCAATGTTCTTTCTTCTAACAGTAGGGCAATTTCCCTGCCCCAGCCCATTGCTACCTATTACCATGCCTCAGATGTCTTTGATGACGAACTGCTTGCCAGTTGCTTTGCAGAGGATGCTATTTTGGTTGATGAGGGAGAAGAATATCACGGTCCCGAAGCCATCAGCGGGCATATTCTGGAGGCAAACCGAGATGCTAAGGTCATGACTGAAATTAATAACTGTATACAGAGAAACGACGAAACGGTTGTCACAGCCACTATTTCTGGTAATTTCGCTGGCAGTCCAATTCCACTGGATTTCCACTTCACTCTTAATAACGGGAAAATCAAAACCGTGGAGATCGTAGTAGCTGGCAAATAAGAGGTTCATAGGGAGGTTCATAGGGACGGTTCTCATGCACCAATTAGGTTCTAATTAGGTTCACAGGTTAGGTTCACAGGGACGGTTCTCGTGAACCACTTATGTTCTGATGACAAGATTAGGCGCCACTCCAAGAATTCTAGCCACCTGGCGCTGTGAAATTCCCTCAATGGCCTTTATTCTTGAAATCAAATTAACACGTGGGACTTTCGGTATGCTTTTAATTATTGCTATTTCTTGTAAGAAAATAATTTTCAATGGTTTCGATAAACCTTAGGTTGTCCTCCTCATCATGAAATATTCCTTGCTTGTTGGTTCCTCTATATCACATGATATATTCCACTTTCACTCTTTTCTCTCGCCCTTCTTGGCATAACTATCACCTGCTTTACCTTTTCCCGCATCATACTAAAAAAGGTAAATGGCGCAAGAGAACCGTCCCCTTGCACCTACCCTTGCACCTAACAGAAAGTAATAGTGTTTGTCTTCCATTTTTAATATCTGTCATCACATTAGCCTCCAAACACCATTATTAAAGGTAAAATTATTAGCATGGACATAACTGGACAAGATACAGTATCTGTTCCGTTTTTCGAACATAGTTCTACAAAAGTAGATACTGTTGAAGCAATAAGCGAAATACAAATAATAAACAATGTATTTAATCCACCTCTAACTAATAATACAATCAAAATGGCTAATGCTGATGTAATAAACATCGCAATAGAGCCTTCAATACTTTTTTTATTATCTACAAATCTCCATGTAATCTTATGCTTACCAAATTTTTTCCCAATTAAGGCAGCGAAGGCATCTCCAACTCCCCATGAATATATACTGGCAAGAACAATATATTTATCTCCTATTAATCCCCAACCAATAGTAATGCTAAAAGCCATTATACCAATGGCTTTTAGCATACTGCTTTTAAATTCACCTTTTTTCCGCTCGTTAACAAATGATGAAAAGCCTGGCACTTTACCAATAAAAAACAATGTTGGAAAAAGAAAAAATGCTAAACTCACTACAAAAATCAGACAAACCCACCAAGTATCAAATCCGAATAATAATGGAATATAAGCACCTAACAAAATAAAGTGCAATATCTTTCTGAATAATTCACCCGGAATCTTAGTAAATTTTCTTATTAAAAGTATTATGGATGCTAAAGGGATTAAATAAATTAAGAATATAATAACCCCATTAAATAATTCCGTCACAATACCACTCCCCCACAAATTCAAGTTTACCTCTTTGACAGCAGACACACTGTCTCAACGTGCGCCGACCAAGGGAACATGTCCACAGGCTGGACTTCGACAGCCTTGTAGCCCTGTGCATCCAGGTATTTCAAATCCCTGGCTAGTGTGGCGGGGTTGCAGGAGACATAGACGATCCGCTGTGGCTGCATGTCGGCCAGCAGATGCAGCAGCGATTCGTCGCAGCCTTTGCGGGGCGGATCCAGCACCACCACATCCGCCCGGACACCCTTCCCGTACAATTCCGGTACGACTTTTTCCGCTTCACCGGCTATGAATTCCGCATTGGTCACGCCGTTGATCCGGGCATTTTCAACAGCATCGGCAATTGCCTGCTCCACAACCTCCACGCCATAAACCTTGCCCGCTTTCGCCGACAAGAATAATGAAATCGTACCAATGCCGCAATACAGGTCAAATACCGTTTCAACCCCTGTCAGCGCGGCATATTCCAGGGCCTTGGCATATAGCACCTCTGTCTGTACAGGATTGACCTGAAAGAAGGAATGAGGTGAGATTGAAAACCTGTAGGGGCCGATCGTATCCACAATAGATTCGCTGCCATACAAAAGGATATTTTCCCCTCCCAGGATCACGTTGGTCCGCTGCGTGTTTACATTCACAAATATGCTTGTAATACCAGGAACAGCCTTTATAAGCCTTTGTACCAGCTCGTCCCCCTCCGGCAGCCCACGTCCGTTCAGTACCAGCACCACCATGATTTCACCCGTGTGGAAGCCGTTGCGCGTAATAACATGCCTTACCAGTCCTTTGCCAGTTGTTTCATCATAGGCCGTTATGCCCTTGTCGCCCATAAACTGCCGTACGACCTTCCGTACCTTGTCGCTGTCTATATTCTGAATACCGCAGTCTTCAGAGTCGATCACATCATGGGACCGGGCTGCGTAGAAGCCTGTTATGATATCCCCGTTCACCGCCGCTACCGGGTATTGGGCTTTGTTTCGGTAATTGAAAGGCTGCTCCATTCCGATGGTTTCATGCACCATGACATCCTTCAGTCCACCCAGCCGCTCCAGGTTGTCCCGGACCAGCCTTGTCTTGAAGGCCAGCTGTGCGCTGTAGTCCATATGCTGCAGGTTGCAGCCTCCGCAGCGTTTGTAGGCGCCGCAGAAGGGTTTGATCCTGTGCTGGGATGCCTTCAGCACTTTTAACAGCTTTCCGACCGCATAGCTCTTGTTAAGCTTGATAATCCGGATCTCCGCCTGTTCCCCTTCCAGCGCCCCATCCACGAAAACGGCAAGACCGTCGATTCTGCCGACGCCCTGACCCTCGTGCGTCATGCCTGTGATATCCAGTATGTAATTTTTGTTTTTCTCCAGGGATGCCATTTAAACACCTCAATTGAAATAATTCAATAAACTATTAAAAAAATGGCCCCTTGAAAGGGGCACATTATAGATCAGACAGAATCAGTATGCCATATGGTTATTGTTCCAATTATCCCCATTACTATACATTGCCCTGTTCTTATACCTTGAAACGCTCCAGCAGGCTTTCGAGTGTACCCGTTACCGCATCCAGCTTCAAGGTCATCTCTTCCATTTGCTCCATGGTCTTCTTCTGCAGCTCGAGACCGGCGTCAATTGCTTCTCCGGAGGCCGCTGTCCGGCTTGCAGCCTGTGTCAGCGTATCAATCGTACCGATCAGCTCCATGGTATTATCCTGTCTGGCTTTAACAGCATTGGACGCTTCCCTGAGGGTTTCAACGATTTGCTGCACCGTGCCGGTTATTTCAAGAATGCTGTTCCTGGCAGAGTCTATTCTGCCGACGCCTTCGTCCACATTTCTCACACCGTCGCCGATCCTGTCTACGGCGTACTGTATCCGGCCCTGTATCTCACTGATCAGGTGTTTGATCTCACCTGCCGCTTTATTGCTGCCTTCTGAAAGCTTTCTGATTTCATCGGCCAGTACGGTGAAGCCCTTCCCCTGCTGTCCGGCTCTGGCGGCCTCTATTGCGGCATTTAAAGCCAGCAGGTTTGTTCTGGACGCAATTTCGGTAATCGTGTTGGTAATGGCGCCTATTTTACTGGAGGAATCCTCCAGGTCACTGATGGAGTTCGCGATCTGCCTGACTGTCTCGGTCACGTTCCTGATAACCGCTTCGGCTTCCTCTACCGATTTTTCTCCGGATGCGGCGATTTCAATTGCCTTCATTCCGTCCTCCACCGCTTTTCCCGTCGATAACGCAAGCCTGTCGTCATCCGACCGGATGGTGCCTGACTTATTCAGGCTTTCAGCGGGGTGTTTCACACCGGTGAACAGCCCCTCCATAATATTTCTGAGACCGCTGGAGACTTTTCCGGCACTCTCCCTGCTGTGAGCGAACAAATCGGCCAGTCCTTTTCTGAGAGCTCCGATTTCACCGGTAGTGGTTTTTACCTGCTCCAGCATTTTCTGCTGCCCGTCAAGCACATCGTTGACCCTGGCGCCAAGCGTCCCTATTTCATCCTTCCGTTCATTTTTTACCCTTTCGGTCAAATCGCCCTTTCCTGCCTTCTCCAGAAGGTCAGTCATATTTCGTATGGGATTGAGAATATTCCGTGAAAGCAGAAGCGCTGCAAACATTCCGATCAATAAGGAAAGAAGTGCAATGCCGGCAAGTGTCAGCAGCAGGGTGTTTTTCAGCCTTTTCGATTTTTCAACATCCTCTGCCAGATAACCCCTGTATGCAGATTCCAGCTTTATAAGGCTCTGCAGCTGCGTTTCATAAAGCTTTTCCGCATCTGTCCAGCTTTCAGCCAATCCGTTGTTTTCTATGTTTGATTTAGCATTAAACAGCTGATCCAGCATACCGGAGAACACAGTAACGCTTTGTGCCGCGTCAGCCGCCAGCGGTGCGTTCCCTGCAGTCAACAGCTTTTCCAGCAGCATCAGTGTTTCGCCTGCATCCTGTATGTTCTGACGGAAGCCTGATGCGTTGCCGGTGCTTTCCGAAAGTGCAGTCATTGCATCAGCATATGCTTGCTGCGTCAGCAAAAGTGCCCTGTCGGCTGCTGCGAGCTTGGCCAATGCAGCGGCCATGGTATTGGTATCCAATCCGTTCAGTAAGGAATTTATATGCGCATCATTTTCCAATACTGCAGCTAGAGCTTCTCGAACCGATTCTTCAAGTGACGGGTCCGGTATCCGGTAACCTGCTCCGGCCGCTTCAGCCTTGTCTCCGGCGCCGCTCTGCGGTGTACCGGGCTGCTGTGACGCCAATCCTTCCAATTCAGACTGCAATTCATCATTTGCTGCAGCAGCGGCATGAATTTCCTTCCATGCGGTATCAACAGCGGCTGTCAAACGTTCCAGCGCAAGCTGCTGTTGTGCCGACAGTTCCGTCAGCATGCCCCCGTCAGACAGGATATCCTTCATCGTTGCGTCCACCTGCGTCTGAACAAGATTCTTCAATTCCTGTTCCTTTGCAAGCAGCGAATCATATTGTGCTTTGAAATCGGCTAAAAGGTTAATATATCCTGTCCTGTCAGCGTTTTTCACACCGCTTGCTATCCTGTCTGTAAAAATGCCATTATATTGACGGTTTGTCTCAATCAGTTTATTCAGTTCCGAAATTTCGGTATTTTCTGATTGCCCCGACAGCTTTTCGGCAATCTGACCGAACCGCTCACTGTTTTTATTAAAGCTGTCCGCACCTGACATATCAAGATTAAGCATGCTTGCTGATATCAACTGCTGCTGAGCAGCAATCAGATCCTTGAGGTCACGCACATTTGCCACATGAGCATTATTGCTGTCTGCACTTGCGGCAATTCCCGCCACCACAAGATTATATCCCCCGAAAGAGACCGCCAGCGCCGCAGCAGAACATAATAAAACAATCATTACGAATGCGAGCACCAGCTTCGTTTTAATATTCATCATCCGCTTCATCTCCGCAGTAGAATCCAATCGCGTAATTCAACGTATATAATTCGATAAAATAACACAAAATCCTTCTTATTAGTAATCAATAAAAAATTTGACAAAGAGTGTATAATAATTTATAAATATTAAATGCAATAAAAATGGCCGGGAAAAAAGGATTTTTTAAAATAATGTAGAATAAGAATAGTACCTGTTTCACTGGCCAGTACCGTACAAAAGACAAAAACGAAAAACAGATCTATTACTATTTACAGGACGGTTGGACATGAATAAGGGCAAGGTCAAAAAAACTGAAAAAAAATATCTTTCCATTGTTTTGATTCCACATTCAACAAGTCACGTAAAGGTATTAAAATTCAGATCATTCTATGCAAAGCTATTTGTCAGCTTTGTTTTGCTGGTTGCTGTATTTACATACAGTGGGCTTTATATCTCCAGGATGGTCACGGAAAACAAAACGCTCAAGCAGGATATCAACGAGCTTTACAGCGCGAACACCGAACAGCGCAAGCTGCTGGATGAAAAATCAGTGGAAATCGACCGACTGAAAGAAGAAAGCAGTGCTTTCAGCGATAGTGTCAATGATAAAATCGAAGAGTTTACGGAAAGCTTCAACAAATTAACCGATGATTATATAAAAGGTCAGACATCCTCCTCCAAACCCAGCAGATCGGGTGACAGGAGCCAGACCTCCTTCGCCGGTGAAATCCGTACGCTCAAGAGCATACTTGACAACCTGGGCCAGCTATACAGCCGCGCAGACTTGCCGAAGGCCGATCTGAACGCGGCGGAGGCCAAGCTTGCCAAATACCTGGATACTGTACCTACCCTTTGGCCTGTACAGGGAAGATTAACCGATCAATTCGGTTACAGAAAGGACCCCTTCACAAGAAGGACAAAGTATCACGCAGGCATTGACGTAGGTGCGGACTCTGGTACAAGCATCAAAGCCGCTGCCAGCGGCAGGGTCATTTTGGCTGAACGCACCAGCGGGTACGGCCGGACTGTAAAAATTGACCACGGACGGGGAATTGTTACACTTTACGGCCACGCCTCCAAGCTGCTAGTGGAGCAGGGGCAAACGGTCAAAAAGGGTGACGTCATAGCGAAAGTAGGAAGTTCAGGCCGCAGTACAGGACCACATCTCCATTTTGAAGTGCTGCTGTACGGCACACCCGTAGATCCGCTGCAATATCTTGATGAACGATAAAAATATAGATCATTTCATTTTACACACTGGGAGGTATATATGTTCAGTAAAAAGGAAACAGGCTTCCGTGAGGGAGTTGATACACTGGTTGGTGTAAATACAGTCTTTACCGGAAATATTGAGTCCGAAGGTACCGTCAGAGTAGACGGCAAGGTTAAAGGTGACGTTAAGGTGTCCGGTGATGTATATGTCGGCAGTCAAGCAACCATCAGCGGCAATATTGAGGCGGCAAACGTCCATCTCTCGGGTACGGTGGAAGGAAATATCACAGCCAAGGGCATTTTGAAAATCATGTCTACCGCCAAGCTGTTTGGCGATATCCGGATTAACAGCTTCGTTGCGGATGAAGGCGCATTGTTTCAAGGCAAGTGTACCATGATGGACACTGTCCCTGTTGAGAAGCCTGTAGAAAAGAATTCCTCAAAGAAAAACTATAAAAAGAGCTCCGTACTTGAAGAAGTTTACGAAGAAAAAGCATGACGTACTTATAAACCTAAAATGGAAAACGCGTAACACTGGGCAAGCATTACCACAAGCCACATGATTGCGGCGGCCAGAGCGAGGCGGAGCAGCAGGTGTATCTTCTTTATGTTCCGCTTCCTGACATACCACCATCTGCGGTAAAGAATGCTGTTCCTGAACATGGAACCACCTCCATGCACACAGCATATGCAGGAGGTGGTATTTTGGTTACAGAATATTTTTTGCTAAATAAACAGCAACAGGCTCACAGCCATAACCATCATGCCGGCTATCAAGCCATAGATGGAAAGGTGGGCCTCTCCATATTCCCTCGCTGTCGGCAGCAATTCATCCAGCGCAATGAATACCATGATCCCTGCCACCGCGGCAAAAAGTACACCAAATACGACATCGTTAAAAAACCTGAACAAAATCAGGTATCCGATAACGGCACCCACCGGCTCGGATAAACCGGAAAGAAAAGAAAGCCTGAATGCCTTTTTCCTGTCCTCCGTAGCGTAATAAACAGGGATGGAAACGGCAATACCCTCCGGGATGTTATGGATTGCCACAGCCACGGCAATGGCGATACCAAGCGACGGATCCTTGATCGCAGAGGTAAAGGTTGCAAGCCCTTCAGGAAAATTGTGAATGGCAATTGCCAGAGCAGTAAACGTTCCCATCCGCATCAGCTTGTTTCGGTCGATAGCCGTATTTCTGCTGTTTATATCCTCAATCTTTCGAAACTCATGCGGGTTTTCATTGGATGGTACAAACTTGTCAATGGCCGCAATCAGGAATATCCCCCCGAAAAAGGCAGCTACAGTGGCCCAGGATCCGGCGGTTATTCCCAATGCTACGGTAAGCGAGTCCTTTGCCTTGACAAATATCTCAATCATCGATACGTAAATCATGACTCCCGCAGAAAAACCCAGCGCCAGGGATAGAAATTTCGTATTGGTTCTTTTTGTGAAGAAAGCCAGTATACTGCCTATTCCGGTCGATAAACCCGCAAACAGCGTAAGCCCGAACGCAAATAATAAATTTTGAGCATTCATCTGATGTAACCTCCTGTTGAAAAAGTGGCATGTCAATCCCACATGAATATGAGTCTAATATTACTGTCTGGTTTGAATGAGTATCTCCATGGCCATATATCTCTTGAGCGCCGTTTCCATCTGGATATAGACGTCTTCAAGAAAAAGAGAGTACAAATCTCTATCCTCAATCAAATAATTGCATTCAAGGGCACGATCCAGCAGGCTGCTGATTTTTTTCTCCACATCCTTGTCCTCAAGTGCCTTCAGGTTTCTGTCCTTAGCAATGGCAAGCCGGAGCAATGACGGTATTCTGAGGGCAGGCGCCTCCGATTCCTGTTCCAGCCCAAGCAGCATATCAATTTCGATTCCAAGTGCACGCGTAATCTTCAGCATGACTTCCAGCTTCGGATTGGCTTTTCTGCCATTTTCAAGCTGTGACAGATACCCCGGCGAGATACCGATTTGTCCTGCAAAGTCCACCAACGATATTTGTTTTTCCTCTCTTTTTGCCCTGATCGCTTCACCCACTTTGATCTGCAATATCATACCTCCTTGTACCTTTATGATTACATTTTTCATTTTACAGAATACCTTTACGTTTATCAATACAAAAAGGCTTTTGCCGCGTATTCCCTACATTTTTGCAGTCAAAAAACATTTATGATATAATGTTATGCAGCAGTCCTGAAGATACCATTATAGGGGGCTATCCCCTTAGCCGGACAGGGTGCGGCATTCCTGGCATACCGTTCCAGGAGCAGCAAGAAGGAACCTATCTCCCCTCCGGTCAGTCTAATAAAATAGTGTATTGACAGCCTGTTTGCAATAGGTTTATTTCATATGAACAAGGAGGACCCGCATGAAGTCCAGTTTGAAGCCTGCCCCCGGAGGGGCGGCAAAAAAACCGAAAAAAGCTTCTTCCGTAAGGAAGTTCATTTTTACTGTCGTAAAATTTCTGTTCGTTTTTTTCATGGCGCTGGGTTGTGCGGTGGCCGGAATCGCGGGCGGCGCGTTATACGGCTATATTAAAACGGCCGAACCGATCAGGGATGAGCAGCTCAACATCATGACTTCCAGCAAGACTACCTTCATTTACGATTCAAAAGGCAATGTCATGCAAAAGCTTACCGGAAAGGATAATAAGGACAGTGAACCGATTACCGACAAGGAGGCTCCCGAGTTTCTGAAGCAGGCCATCATATCGATTGAGGATGAGCGTTTTGAAACCCATCCCGGCATAGACATACGAAGGATATTGAGTGCAGGCATCAGCTTCTTTACCAACAGCGGAACGCCAACACATGGCGGCAGTACGATCACACAGCAGGTCGTCAAGAATATAACCGGCAACACGCAGCGTTCACTGCAGCGCAAGGTCCAGGAATGGTACGCAGCGATACAGCTGGAAAGAAAGCTGGAAAAATGGCAGATCCTCGAGCTTTATATGAATGTCAGCTATTGGGGGAATAGCTGCTATGGCGTACAGTCCGCCTCAAAAAAATATTTCGGTAAACCGGTGCAGGAGCTTTCTCTTGCCCAATGTGCGGTTCTGGCAGGTATCACGAACCAACCTGGAAAGTACAATCCGTTTACTGAATCGGGACGTGAAAAAGCAAAGGAACGTCAGGAAATCATACTAAAAAAGATGCTCGAGTTGGGAAAAATCGATCAGACCCAGTATGAGCAGGCCCTCAAAGAGGATTTGAAATATGCGTCAAAAGCGGATTCCCAAAAGGTCACAAGCGTACAGAGTTATTTTGTGGATCAGGTCATCAGCGATGTAAAAAAGGCCCTGATGACAGAACACAATCTGTCCTCCGCAATGGCAAATTTCATGATTTATAATAATGGCCTTGAAATTTACACCACAATGGATCCATCCATTCAGGCTGCCATGGATCAGGTTTTCAATGACGACTCCTTTTTCCCGCTGGTCAATGATACGGCCAGGAGGCAATTGGAGCATCCCCAGGCGGCAATGGTCATCATAGATGCGCAAAACGGCCAGGTAAAAGCGCTCTACGGAGGGTATGGCAAAAAAGAGGCCAGCAATACATTGAACAGGGCCTCCTCCTCACTGATGAGGAGGCAGCCCGGCTCCAGCATCAAGCCCCTTGTTGTCTACGCACCTGCTATAGATCTGAAGCTCATTACACCGGCATCCATCTTTGACGATGTACCGGTTTATATGATGACAGGCAAGGATTCAGGAAGGGAATACCCGAGGAATTACGACAATCTGCATGACGGGCTGACTTCGGTTCGAAACGGCTTGAAGAATTCAGTCAACGTCGTGGCTGCCAAAATATGGAGGGATGTTCTTGGTGCCGACAGCTCGGTGGAATACCTTAAAAGGGTTGGAATCGACCGTGAAAAGGAGAAATACCTGTCCCTTGTAATGGGCGGTCTTGAGGTCGGCGTCAATCCGCTTCAAATGGCTGCGGCCTACGTACCGTTCGCTCATAAAGGCATGTACTATGAACCGACTACCTATACATTGGTAAAAGACAGCAACGGAAAGACGCTTATTGATAAAAAACCTGAATACCATGCAGCATACAGCGAGCAGACAGCCTTTATCATGCAGGATATGATGAAGGAGGTAACATCGGGAAGGACCTCACCGTATCCTCACAGCGGTACGGCTGCGGCATATGTCAACGAAAAAACCATCGGTATGCCGGTGGCGGGCAAGACCGGTACGACCAACAGCAATATAGACAAATGGTTTGTAGGCTATACGCCGTATTATACGGCCGCTACCTGGTATGGCTATGATAACAACGGCACCCAGCCGATTGAACTGAAAAAGGAAGAATACAACCAGTCAATGAAAATCTGGGCCGCCGTGATGAAAAAAGTACACGAAGGATTGGAAAAAAAGGATTTTGCCGTACCGTCAGGAATTGTTCAGAAAAATATCTGTATCTATTCCGGCAAAATTGCCACGGATCTGTGCGCGAAGGATCCCAGGGGCAGCGCCGTAAAAAAGGAATATTTCATTAAAGGGACAGAGCCGCGGGATGACGATCCTTGTACTGTTCACGTATCGGCAGCGGTATGTACGGAAAGTCAGGATAATTACAAGCGCAATCTCCTTGCAGGCCCGTACTGCCCGCTTCAGTCAGTGGTGGAAAAAGTCTTTATCCAGCGCATAACACCTTATGTGCCTGAAAAACCGGGAGAAACACCTCCCAAGGATGTTGCCTACGAACTCCCTGCCGGCGAGTATTGCAATAAGCACGGTGCGCCGGTCTTACCTACAGATCCGGGACCAGTATATTTCCCCGAACAGCCGGCCGACACCCAGACAGGATCAGCCATACAAATCCAGCCTTAAAAATATTGATAAAAAACGGAGGCCTTTACCTCCGTTTTTTTATTTCCATGCATTATTTACTTTTAAACAGTGTACCTGTGTCAACTCCCGAAAGGATATCCAAGATGATCTCAGGCTCCGATCCACTGGCCAGCACCATGTCCACTCCATACGAATTGGCCATTTTTGCGGCGGTCAGCTTGGTAACCATACCGCCTGTTCCACGCCTCGATCCCGCACCACCGGCGCATTTTTCAACCTCAGGGGTTATTTCCCGTACGATGGACAATAAAGTACAATTGCTGTTGTTTCTCGGATCTCCGTCATAAAATCCGTCAATATCGGAAAGGATGATCAGCAAATCCGCCTTGACCAGTATGGAGACAATGGCTGACAGCGTATCGTTGTCACCGAATACGCGTTTTTCCCCGAATTCAATTTCGTCGATGGATACGGAGTCGTTTTCATTGACGATCGGTACGATCCCATATTCCAGCAATGTCTCAAAGGTGTTGATGACATTGTGCCTCGTATGGTCTTCCTCAACCACATCCCTCGTAAGCAGAATTTGCCCTACTGTATGGCCGTATTCGGAAAAGAATTTGCTGTAGATATGCATGAGTTCACATTGCCCTACCGCTGCGACAGCCTGTTTTTCCCGGACTGTTTCAGGTTTCTCCCTGAGCTTGAGCTTGCCCGAACCGACTCCGATCGCGCCTGAAGTGACCAGTACGACCTCTTTATCCTGATTCAGCAGATCCGACAATACTCGAGCCAGCTTATCGATCCTGGTAAAATTTACTTTTCCGTTATCATACGTCAGCGTAGACGTCCCAACCTTGACCACTATTCTTTTCGCCTGTGCGAGTGAAGCTCTCTCACTATTCATCATCCCGTCATCTCCCAGTCTTATCTATCCTGTATTCCGTTTAGCCTGATTACCAGACAGTTTTTGCGTCTCCTCTCTTATTATACATATTTAGCCGTTGAACGCAAATACGTCTGTAGAAGAAGCTCCGATTAATCTGCTTTAGATGCCGCCTTTTTCACGAAATCCTGGTGCACAGGCTTCCTGGAAGCGCGGAATTCACCCGGAGAAATGCTCTCATACTTCTTGAAAAACCTTATAAAGCTCTGTTCATTATTATAGCCAAGGTTTACCGCTATTTCCCTTATGTTCAGGTTCGTCTGGCAGAGTAAGCGTTTTGACTCATTGATTCTCATATTATTGATATAGTTGAGGATATTATCGCCGGTTTCATCCTTAAAAATCTTCCTCAGGTGAGAATAGCTCAGACCGACATTTTCGGCAATTAAATTGATATCGATATCTTTTGTGTAATTTTCATGAATATAATCCAGAACCCGGTCAAAGTAGCTCTTGTTCTGGTTTCTCGAAACAGCAAGATATTTTGCAATGGCCGAATAGATCTCCACCAGCCATACCTTTATATCCTCCAATGTCTCCTTGGAAGAAAGGACATGATATATATTGTAATTGCTGCCGAATATCATACTGGTATTCAAATGCAGGTCAAACAGGAATTTTACAGTATTTACCGCCATCTGGTTAAAAATCTGCACAACATTTTCATACTGTGTTCCGCATTTTTTGCGGATATCCAGAATCAGGCCGGATATCAGTTCTTCCAGCTTGTCCGTATTTCCTGAGTTGATGATGTTGAATATCTGCTTTTCTTCCGTATAGGGGTAGTAATATGCTGTATCTTCGTGCCTTATCTCCCTCCAGAAATGAATGCCGCCATATCCATGTATCAGCTTGTATTTCAATGCTTCCTGCGCTCTGTCATAGGATTCGCTTACACTTGCGAAGGATTCCCCGATACTGCCAATTCCTATGGAAATCGTGTTGTCAAATACTTTTGACAGCTCGTCCTGAATTTTTATAAAGATTTCTTTCAAACTCATCTCTATATTTTTATGTGTGTTGGGATCAAAATTTATCACAAGAACGATTTTCTGCTTATCATATATCATCCCGGCACACTTGTATTCCGCTCCGAGCAACTGCTCCGATACCTTCAGGATCAGCGTCCTCATATACTCACGCTGTTCATTTGAGTAAGCGGCAGTGAATTCCTTGTATCTGTCTATTATAACCACCGCACAGGCAAAGCTGCTATCAATGAAATCAAAACCGTTCAGGTTGAAACTCTTTTCATCATATGCATCACCTTGAAGAAGGTTCATCAGGCAGGCGTTCCGATTATTATCACGGTTGTTCTCAAGAATCAAAAACAGCCGGTCCTCCTCTTTCATCATATAGTCAAAGGCATTCGATAGAATGGCCATCTCACTGTCGTTGCTTTTAATATCAATCCCTTTTTTTACCCTGATGTCCTGCACCAGCTTGCTTAATGGTGTGGACATTTTCTTTGAAACGAAATAGGATGCAATAATGCCTGCAAAAAGGCAGGCAAAGCAGATATAAAACGTGCGCATCATGAGGGAGTTCACTTTGCTCATGAGCTTATCCAAAGGAAAAACCCCTATATAAATCCAATCATTGAAATCAGACTTGTAGTAGGTTATAAGCTGTCTCTCCGTCCCGCTTCTGTAAATAATATAATCTTCGTCCAGGGTGCTGTTCAGAATCTCTTTGACATATCCTTCCTCAGATTTTTTACCAATCAGGTCTTCCTGTATATTCGATATGATGTAACCTTCCCGGTTGATAATGGAAATATAGCCGTCGTCAATCGAGCTGTTGCTGTTAATCAGGTTGCGAAGCGCTTCCTCGTGAATATTGACTATGAGCGTACCATCAACGATCGTGGTATAGGGAGTGTAATTGTAAAAGAAGGTAATAACATGGTAGAAGGCCTTCTGATTCCCTGTTCCCTCGGCCGAGGTCGTCAATATCCTGGTGGGAAGCCAGGCCGTACCGGATTTGAATTCCTTGAACTTCTTATATTCGTCCATCCAGCCTGTGTCATTAAAATCACTTTTTTTAAAGACCCCCTGGTTGGAGGTCAGAATGAAGTCAGCATTTTCAGAATACATGTATACGGAATGAAGGATGTCGTTTGCTCCGGTAAGGCTGGTTAAAGCATTCTGCAGCTTGTATACCTTCATGATGCCGTCGGGATTATTAAAAATATCCTGGAAGGAATGGATTCCGGACAAATCGTTGACCGTCCCGTTTACATTCAGTTTCAAGGCATCCATATAGAGATTCTGAGCAATCGTCCTGCTGAAATTGGATGCAACCTTCAGCTTTCCAATCAAGGATTTACTTAATTCATTTTCCGAATATCGAGTGACCTGATAGCTTAATACGGTCGTGATGATAATTGCCGGTATTGCAACCAGAAGTGTCAGCGATAAAAAAATTCTATAGAACATTGTTTTTTTTCTCATATAGACCCTATAAACATTCTATGATTTCCACTACCCTATTTTACTATCATAACATAAATCTTCAATGTACACTACAAGAAGCCGGTACCCATTCAGATACCGGCTTCCCATTAGGCTATAACAGCATAAACTGTGTTGTTAATTCAGAGACATTTCTTTCTTCCACAAAGCTCTGCGTTCTTTGAGAACCTGTTCTGCTCCGGCTTTCATGAACTCGTCGATCATACGGTTCCATGTTGCTTCAAAATCTGAAGGCTTGCAGGTAATTGTTTTGGCATATACTTCTCTGCCTTTATCTCTTATGCTTATAGCATATTTTGCCTGCATTTCAGACGGAGTAGATACGGTTGGTTCAACATAACCGTTCTTTATTGCCAAGTTGTAGGACTGTATGTACAGATCCGCAAGACCGGCCGATCCATACGCAAGAGAATTGATCTTGATATTCTTCTGCTGGTCACCGGAATCAATACCATTGATAATCAACGTATAATCAATGTTATAACCTGAGTTGAACTGCTTATCACCTGATTTGATATCCTTTTTAACAGGCAGTCCGTCCTTCATTTCATAGCCTATACCCTCTTCACCATACTGCAGGAAGAAGATAACATCCTTATTGGTCATCCAGTTCAGGTATCTGATCGCTTCATTGACTCTCTTCGCGCCTGTCTTGGGTACGATGATCCTCAAACCTTCCTGTGAGTACACTTTTTTGGTGGTTACACCGTCTTTGTCCTTAAAAGGATCGATGGGTATGAACTCAAATTTGGGATTTTTAGCTTTCATAGCCGGAATATAAGCGGGGCTGGCCGATCTCAAAGGCATGTCGTAGTTCTGGATATAGCTTCCTACATAACCTTTTGAAAAATCGCTTTCGAGAATCTTGCCTTCCGTATCAAGCGGAAATTCCGCGCTCATAAGACCTTCATTGTACATCTTGTTGAGGAATTTGACGCCTTCCTTGTAACCGGGAGCTATGAGCTTCATGGTATCGCTTGCCAGATAACGGGTTTGATCCGTCTTGTCTGTTACAAAGGATTCAAGAAGGTTGTTGGCTGTCCACAGAATATCGTTGCCTGTACCGAATGCTACGATCTTACCTGCTTTGCCCGGATTCTTTTCCTTGAAAGCCTTCATATCATTATACCATTCATCTCTTGTCTGAGGGATGGGAAGTCCCAGCGCATCCAGCCAATCTTTTCTGATCCATGTCGAATTGGATGCATTGATGATCCTCTTTGCCGGTATGGACCACTGCTGGCCGTAATACTTGCCGCGCGTGAGAATATCCTTGCCGAGGAACGTCTTCAGATCCTGCCCATAAGCGTTGAGTGAATCATCGAGTTGAGTAAGTCCGCCCTGTTTGTAATAATTAAATACCAGGTCTGTAGAATAGGTTACACAAATATCCGGAGCCTGATTGGAAGCCATCCAGATATTCAGCTTGTCGTCTGAAGTCCATCTCGGTGCAGTTACAAATTTCACCTTGATATCAGGATTGGCTTTGTTGAAAGTATCCTGTATCCATTTGGAATAGAAATTGTTGTCCGGAGGCGTACCACCGACATTACCTCTATCAAACACCATGACGCTTAATGTGGTGACTGCCTTCGATTTGACAGTTACCGTGAAGGTAGCCTTCAACTTGGCATTGCTGGCGCTTGTAACGGTAATTACCGCTTTTCCCGGACTAACAGCTTTAATGATACCGTCGGATGTAACTGAGGCAACATTTTTATCACTTGTTGAAAAGGTCAAAAGCTTTTGAGTCGTGTTTGCTGGTGTAAATTTTACATTAAGCTTGCTTGTACCGCCAACCTCCAAGGTTGCGCTACTTTTGTCGAGTTTGATGTCGGTGACGTTGACAGCTTTGATGGCATAAACAGGTAATACCAGAGCCAAAGCGATCACCAGACACAGTACGCATGTAATAAACCTTTTCATAAACACCCTCCTATTTTTTTGGAATACTTACACCCCTTTGATTACATATATGTAAACAAATTGAGCACCATATGAAAGCCTGTTATTTCTTTTCAAACTCCGATATATTGTCCTGATAGACCAGGAACAAATGTCCGCTTGCTGTGTCAATATACACATCCGCAGTCTCGGTGTCAGAAACCTTTACCTTTAAAATACCTTCGGAAAATTCTGACGGCAGTTTGCCTTCATTGTCTTCATACTCGTATCCTGCATCCGTCTTTGTAATATTGACAAAACGCGCTTCATCCGTGATGTCTTTCCAATTGCCCACCAAATCATCGGCACTGGCCTTTTCGTCTACCGCATCTGCAATTTTATCGGAAGCTTCCTGTTCCACAACCTCCGTCACTGCCGCAACCGATTCCCCGGAAGAAGGAGCATTCCCCGATGAATTATCCGCATTTCCCCCGCAGCCAAATAAAGCAAACATGATAACAATGGCCAGCACTCCAATAACAGCAATCCTTCCCTTACTCATAGTTCATTCCCCTTATATGTTTAAATTTATTGCCCCCACAAACCAAATAACTTATCCTTTGATGGCACCAATCATAATTCCAGAGATAAAATATCTCTGCAGCCACGGGTATACCAACAGGATCGGCACTGTTGCAAACATGACCGCTGCCGCCTTCAGGCTTTCGGGCTGCAGCTTCTGCACGGAAGCGCCTTCCTGTTGTGCTATTTCTGAAAGCTGATTATTGAATATCAGCTGGTACAGCTTCATCTGCAGAGGGAAAAGGCTCTGCTTGTTTATGAATATAAGCGCATCCTGAAAACCATTCCAGCGGCCTACCGCATAGAAAAGTGCAAGCGTCGCCAGAACAGGAGTCGAGAGCGGTATGACTATCCTTATGAGGATAACCAGATGCGACGCACCATCCAGATACGCAGACTCCTCGAGACTTTCAGGCAGATTTGTAAAGAAGGTTTTAAGTATGATCATATTAAATGCGCTTAAACAGTACGGCACCATAAGCGCCCAGGGCGTATCAATCATGT
>JAEZMC010000213.1 GCA_023435805.1 Bacillota bacterium
CATGGGCGGCTGCTGCTTCGAGGATATGGCCGCGCCTGCTGCAACAAACAGCTGCGAGTTTTCAGGGAATATTACCTGCTCCTCACGAAGGCTGAGTGTTTCAATAAATCTCTTCCGCAATTCCGAAAGAAAATACAAAGGTCCCCCCAAAAAGGCCACATTGCCCTTGATCGGCCTGCCGCAGGCAAGGCCGCTGATCGTCTGGTTCACAACCGATTGGAAAACGGACGCCGCAATGTCCTCTTTTGCCGCACCTTCATTCAGAAGCGGCTGAATGTCTGTTTTTGCAAATACACCGCACCTGGCGGCGATGGGATAAATGACGCGGCAGCTTTCAGCCAGCTTGTTGAGCCCGGCCGCATCCGTCTGCAGCAATGACGCCATCTGGTCGATGAACGCACCGGTACCGCCGGCACATGTTCCATTCATCCGCTGTTCGATACCGCCGCTGAAAAATGTGATCTTTGCGTCCTCGCCCCCCAATTCGATGGCCACATCCGTCTCAGGGATCAGCCTTTGAACGGCTCCCGTTGCAGCCACCACTTCCTGTTCAAAATGCAGTCCGAGCCATTGGGCGACAGAAATTCCGCCGGAACCTGTGACTGTCAGTGTCAGATCATCATTTTGAAACATTTCACAGGTCGCGTCTACCAATTCAAAAATAGTCTTGCGTATATCGGAAAAGTGCCTTTGATACTTACTATATATGACATTGTCATGATTATCCAGCAATGCAAGTTTAACCGTGGTTGAGCCTACGTCCAGGCCCAGATGGTAAAGTCTCTTCATACAATACAAACACCTGAAACAGGTATGCGGTACCCCCTTAAAAATTTAGTAAAGACAGGATTCGCTCCGCAAATGATCATATAGAAAAACCATATTTGCACAGCAACTATTCATACAATAAAAAAGTATCAATAAAATAACTTTATTGATACTTCAATAATGCTTCTATAGTAACACATATTGCATGATTTTGAAATAGAGCGATACTGATATATTTTACCCGTATTAGTCTAATTTGCCGAATTTATTAAAAGGATAAAATCTGAAGATTGCCCTGCCAGTTATCCATTTCTTTTCGATCGGGCCAAACGCCCTGCAATCCATACTGTATGGCCTGTTGTCACCAAGAGCGTATACATATCCCTTGGGTACCGTCAGGCTGCTGTATTCGGGATTATCACCAGGCAGGGTTTCGGGCTCCTTTGGTAAACCGATCAGAAAAACCTGTTCATTTACATAAAGCTTCCCGTCTTTGATCTCCACCCGGTCGCCCTCTACTGCCACAAGCCTTTTAACAAGCTGGTGTTCCTCCTCGGGGGATTTGAAAACAACAATATCCCCTCTTTTGAGCCATCCAAAACGGAAGCCCAGCTTTTCAACCAGAAGATTATCCCCTTCTACGAGTGTCGGCTGCATTGAAATGTCATGAACAATCGTCCTCTGCCCTACAAAAACTACGATCAATACGCCAACTATGACAGCAATGGCAATATGGAGGACCCAGTCCAGCACTTCATTTATCTTTTTCTCTTCTGCCGTATTATATCCCTCCTAATAATGCGTCTCCACGCTACTCTGATATCCTTATATGAAGCTCTTTCAGCTGCTTCATTTCCACCGTATCCGGAGCGTTGGTCATGAGGTCGGATGCATTCTGGACCTTGGGGAAGGCAATCACGTCGCGGATACTGCTCCGGCCGGCCATCAGCATGATCATCCTGTCCAGGCCGTATGCCAGTCCTCCATGCGGCGGAACTCCAAACCTGAATGCCTCCAGCAGGTACCCGAATTTCGACCAGGCTTCCTCTTCGGTCATGCCCAGCAGCTTGAACATTTTTGCCTGGAGCTCCTGCATGTGGATCCTTATGCTGCCGCCGCCCACTTCCGTACCGTTCAGCACGATATCGTAAGCCTTTGCACGCACTCTTCCCGGATCGCTGTCCAGGTATTCCATATCTTCATCCATCGGCGAGGTGAACGGATGGTGCTTTGCCACCCAGCGTTTTTCTTCCTCATCATATTCCAGCAGCGGGAACTCCGTTACCCAGAGGAATTTGAATTCGTTTTTATCAAGCAGGTTCAGCCTTCTTGCAAGCTCAAGCCTGAGCGCTCCAAGAGAATCATATACCACTTCGTTCCGGTCAGCAATAAAACAAATCAGGTCTCCCGGTTTTGCTTCGGTCCTCTCCAGCAGCGCCTTTACTTCATCCTCGGTAAAGAACTTCGTAATGGCCGATTTCAGCTCATTCTCCTCCACGACGATCCAGGCCATACCCTTTGCCTTATAGATCTTCACGAATTCCACCAGGCTGTCGATTTCCCTTCTGCTGAACTTCGCGCCGCAGCCCTTTGCATTGATGGCACGCACGCTGCCGCCGTTCCTGACGGTATCGGCAAATACCTTGAACCCGCTGTTGGCGACAAGATCGGATACATTTACAAGCTCCAGACCAAACCTGATATCCGGCTTGTCGGAACCGAACCGGTCCATGGCCTCCTGGTATGACAGCCTCAGGAAAGGCGTTTCGATATCCAGTCCCAGCGCTTCCTTGAAGGCCTTTTTAACAAAGCCTTCGTTTATGGCAAGTACATCATCCACATTGACAAAGGACATTTCCAAATCGATCTGTGTAAATTCCGGCTGCCTGTCAGCCCGTAAATCCTCATCCCTGAAGCATTTGGTGATCTGCATGTATCTGTCGTAGCCCGCCACCATTAATAGCTGCTTGAACAGCTGGGGAGACTGGGGCAGCGCGTAAAATTTGCCAGGGTGCACCCTGCTTGGCACAAGATAGTCTCTGGCTCCTTCCGGGGAGCTTTTGATCAGCATCGGTGTCTCAACTTCAATAAATCCGTTTGCATCAAAATAATCCCTGGCGATCTTGGCCACACGATGCCTTAACATCAGGTTCGCCTGCATGTCCGGCCTTCTGAGGTCAAGGAATCTGTATTTCAGTCTTACCGTTTCATTGACATCGGAATCTTCTTCAATCTGCACCGGCGGCGTATCCGACTTGCTCAACAGCCTTAGCTCGGTGACCATTACTTCAATCTCTCCGGTTTTCAGCTTTGGATTCACCGTCTCAGGCGACCTTTTCACCACTTCGCCGACTATAGCCAGAACATATTCGTTTCTGATGGTCTCTGCCTTCTCAAACATTTCCACACCGTTCATGCTGTTGAAAACCACCTGAAGTATTCCCGTCTTATCCCGCAAATCCACAAAAATAACTCCGCCCAGATCTCTGCGCTTGTGCGCCCAGCCCATGACCGTCACAGTCTGTCCGACATGCTCCACGCTGAGCTCCGTACATCTGTGCGTTCTTTTCAATCCATAAA
Source organism: Bacillota bacterium (assembly GCA_023435805.1). Taxonomy (GTDB): domain Bacteria; phylum Bacillota; class Clostridia; order Acetivibrionales; family DTU013; genus JAEZMC01. The sequence continues at coordinate 3,349 of JAEZMC010000213.1, forward strand.
TCGTTTCTCCCATACAAACACTCCTTGTTCTGGCAATATAAATATCTCCTGCATTATCTGCAATGATTTTTCAATCTGTCAACAATGGAATCCAGGCTTACATCCTTCTCTTCACCCGTTCTCATATCCTTTAATACAGCCTTGCCGTTTTCAATTTCGTTGTCTCCAAGCACGATCGTGTGGGAAAAGCCTTTTTTGTCCGCATATTTCATCTGTGCTTTCAGGCTCCTGCCCATCAAATCCGTCTCCGCCCCTACGCTGACGCTTCTGAGCTTGTATACCAGCTGCTGGGCAACATTCGACGCCTTTTCACCCAGCGCCGCGATGTAAATGCCCATGGCCGGCGGTTCAGGCAGCTGTATCCCCTGGCTTTCCAGCTCCATCAGAAGACGCTCGATGCCCAGTGCAAAGCCGATACCCGGCGTAGG
>JAEZMC010000307.1 GCA_023435805.1 Bacillota bacterium
GCAATGGAACAACGGCGACTGTCCCGGTTGTATGGGACAAGAGCCCATATAACCCCGCAGCTGCAGGCACTTATACCCTTCCGGGAACCTTTGCGCCGCCGTCGGGGGTAACGAATCCGAATAATATAAGGGCCAGCGTCCGTATTGTGGTCGGACAACCGGCCGTGGTAACCGTAACAAGCGCAGGCGCAATTGCCGACATCCCCGTGACCTACGGGACGACGATCGGCGCGCTCACACTGCCCGCAACCGTTACATTGACATTAAGCAACGGTACGACAACGTCCGCTGCCATTACAAGCTGGGATACCCATTCATATATTCCGGCTGTCTCAGGCATTTATACCCTCTCAGGGACATTCGCACTGCCGGCAGGCGTGACAAATCCCGGTAATATAAAAGCCGAAGTGCGTGTAAGTGTAGGATTCTATACAGATGTCATTGCAGACAGGAATGTACTCAAAGGGACGTTGTTCGATGCGGTCAGCCTGCCGACCAGCGTCGCGATACACGTGGATGCGGCCTCAACAGCCACTGCAGGCATCAGTTGGATACCCGGTCCGTATAACCCCAACGCCACAGGAACGTACGTCGTCAACGGAAATCTGACGATGCCTGCCGACATGACGAATCCGAACCAGATAACAGCTTCCATGAAAATACATGTGGCATCGCCGTATAGTGATCCCAGACCGGATACGCCGCTCCTTTCCTCGTCAGGAACGCTGATCGACGAATGCGACGACACCACGGTCTGGAACAGCGCGGGCACGGCAACGGTGGAAGCGGATGACCATATCAAGCTGTCCGGTGCCGCCTCCATCAATGTAACGTCCAATGTACCTGCCGGAGGTGATGATTTCATGGTGGAGCGGCATTTTTCCAGCCTTGATCTGGCCGGTATGGAAAACATCCAGTTCTGTTTCTATACACCCGAACTGACCGGGCTGCAAGGTGTCTCGGTCAGGTTCTACAGTAACGGAACGGAGGTCTACAGCAGATATACAGGGACCTGGAAGCTGGTCAACGGCTGGAACAGAATCTCGCTGCCCAAAGGCGACTTTCTGCAGCACGACAACCCCGGAGGTTCTCCGCCCTCCTGGAGCAATATAACAAACATGCGGATCACATTTGTGGCGAACAACGGCTGCAGGCCCAGCGTAAATATCGACCGGATAGCCTACAATACGAGAGCAAGGGCGAAGGTGCTGTTTACCTTTGATGATGCCTGGTACGACCTGCTGGATCCTGCCATTACAGACAATGCATATACCTATCTGACCTCGAAGGGCTTCAAGGCGACGGTATGGGCAAACAGGGACAGCTCCAATTATACGGGACAACGCGCCGCCGCCCACGCCAACAGAGAGGATTTAGGCGTTTTATACAATGCCGGTTGGGACATCGGAAACCACACCACAACACACGAAAGCAACATCGATGCTAAAAGCGATGCCGAAATTCGCGCGGCATATGCGGACAACCAGAACTGGCTTATAACAAACGGATGGGAACGGGGTGCGAGGTTCGTAGCCTATCCGGATGGACAATACAATGAACGACTGATTGAAATACTGAAGGATGTCGGTGTTCTGGCGGCGAGAACTACGGTCTACGGTTTGCAGCCGGTACCGGTGGACAACATCTACAAGCTAAAATGTATTTATGTCAATACGGAGAATGGTGTTCCGGATATCAATCTGGTGAAACAGGAAATCGATGGTGCGATAGCGACAGGCTCAACCGTCCTGTTCATGTTCCACAAGGTTGAAAACACCAATGACGGGCTTGCAATCTCAACACAGCACTTCAAGGAAATCGTGGACTATATTGATGCCAGGAAAGACCGTATTGATGTACCGACCATCAGCGAATGGTACTACGCCTATACGGGAACCAGCCGGCCGGCAGCTGCGAAACCTGCTGCAGCCGCTGCCGTTACCGTTACCGGCGTGAAAGCCTTTGCCGACATGCCGGTAGCAGTCGGAACCACGATTAGTGCCATTACATTGCCGGCTCAGGTGGAAGCGACGTTAAGCGATGGCTCAACCAGGATGCTAGATATAGTCTGGAACACCGACACATACAGTGATCAGGCGCCGGGTGCGTATACGCTGACAGGCACGCTGGTTCCGGCTGAAGGCGTCACCAATCCGGGCGATATCAAGGCCAGCATCCGGATTGTGGCAGAGCAGCCCGTATTAGGCATAACCGGCATTGAAACGGTTGCAGACATAACTGTAGTACAGGGGACCACCTTCAGCGCAATTACCCTGCCCGCCAAGGTGAAGGTGACGTTGAGCGATGGTACGGAAAGGATGCTTGATGTGAACTGGGACCCAGGCGCATACAACGAGCAAACGCCGGGCACGTATACGCTGACAGGTACACTGATTCTAATTGAAGGCATTACAAATACCACCGACATAAAGGCCGCCGTCCGCGTCATAGTGGAACAGCAGGCAGCGCCTGACGCCAAGGAGACTGTTCAAGAGACCCGTTAATTTGACAATCCTTCATAAACAAAGCCGCCGGAAGAGTTTTATACCTTCCGGCGGCTTTTTACGTATGCTGCGGACCAGACACACAGCCTGTTCCGGCCGGCATGTTTATCCTGCTACCCGCCCTGCGGCGGAATCATTATTGCTCGTTTAGTAATAACCGGCGCCTTTCTGTAATATTTATTAATCATGGTTCATAATTCACAGATGATTCGGATAAGCCAATGAAAAAGTAACGGCAGTACATGTGAAAGGATGTTAATATGATTGATATTCACAGTCACATCATTTCCGGAGTGGATGACGGCCCCAGCACAATAGAACAGTCCGTAGCCATGGCATACCAAGCGCAAAAAGCCGGTATCAAAACGATTATAGCAACGCCGCACGCCCATGAATCACTCTTTGATTCGGAACGGCTGTCGGATAACTATCAGGAATTGCTGTATAGGATACGTGATTACGATATTGTCTTGAAGCTGGGCTACGAGGTATTCATCAACCCCTCCATGCCCGGTATGGAAAAGAAAAATATCGGTCTGACAATGGACGACACAAGATATCTTCTTTTTGAGCTTCCTTTCAACACGTTGCCCGGGGAAGGCCTCGGAGCAATACAAAGCCTACGGCAGAAGGATATCGTTCCCATCCTCGCGCACCCTGAAAGAAACCGTAACTTCATCAGAAATTTCAATGAATTGACCGGATATGTCAATGCAGGCTGCCTGCTTCAGATCGATGCGGCAAGTGTCCTTGGCATTTACGGTCGGGATGTGAGGGAATTTGCCAAAAAGCTGATCCGGTGGAACCGGGTGGATTTTGTAGCCTCAAATGCCCATTGTGCCCAGGACTATGTCAATTGGTACATGAAGGCCTGGAGCGAGGTCTCGAAATGGTCCGGGGAAGCCAGCGCAAACAGGCTGTTTCAAAGCAATGCCGAAAACCTTCTGCACAGGGAGGAAAAGATGCATGCGGTGTAATTTGGTTCCGGGAGTGATGAAGCATGAATGATGTCCAATCCAGAGCCGGCAGCATTATCGAACAGCGCGCGTTGTTCTCCAACGTGAGCCTTGCCTATCTTGCCGTGAAAAGGGTATTTGATATTGCGGCCTCTGTTCTGGGCATCCTGGTTCTCTCGCCGTTTTTTATACTGCTGATGGCCGCCATTATGCTGGATTCCCGCGGCCCTGCGATTTTTGTGCAGGAGAGGAGCGGCTATATGGGCAGGACATTCAAAATGTACAAATTCCGCTCGATGGTCAGTGACGCGGAACAATGCCTTCATATGCTTGAGGACAAAAACGAGGTCTCCGGACAGATGTTTAAAATAAAAAAAGATCCCAGGATTACACGAATAGGCAAATTCATCAGAAAAACCAGCATCGATGAATTTCCGCAGCTGTTCAACGTGCTGAAGGGAGATATGAGCATTGTAGGCCCGCGCCCGCCCATCCTCCGTGAGGTTGTGAAATATGAAGCGTGGCATAATCTGCGAATGTCGGTCAAACCCGGACTGACAGGACTGTGGCAGATAAGCGGGAGAAACGACCTGGGCTTTGACGACATGGTAAGACTGGACCTGAAGTATATCAGGGAAAGGAGCTTCAAGTACGATTTGAAAATCATCTGGAAAACCATACCGGTTCTGTTTGGCGACAACAGGGCATATTAGGAAAGGGGGGATACCTTTGAACCGGCAGATCGAACTGCAGCATTCCACGTTTCTTGTAACCGGCGGCGCAGGGTTCATCGGATCAAACATAACAGAATTTTTATTGGGACAAGGCTGCTTTGTCCGCGTCCTGGATAACCTGTCCACCGGTAAAAGGGAAAACCTTGAACTATTTTTCGAAAATCAATGCTTTGAATTTATGGAGGGCGACATCAGAGACCTGTCAACGTGTCAAAGCGCATGCAGCGGGGTGGATTATGTTCTGCACCAGGGTGCGCTGGGGTCGGTCATGAGATCTGTGGCGGATCCTGTCACCACAAACGAGGTGAATATCAATGGCACGCTGAACCTGCTGACCGCAGCGCGCGACCATCATGTAAAGCAGTTTGTATATGCCTCCTCCTCCTCTGTTTACGGCGATGAGAAGAATTTGCCGAAAAGGGAGGATAGAGTCGGCAATCCGCTTTCTCCCTATGCTGTAACCAAAAAGGCCAATGAGCTTTACGCGAAGAATTTTTATGACCTGTATGGCCTGAAAACGGTAGGGTTGAGATATTTCAACGTATTCGGCAAAAGGCAGGATCCGAACTCCGACTATGCCGCCGTTATTCCCGCATTTATCAGGAACATCCTCGCAGGCAGGCCCTGCGTCATTCATGGCGACGGGGAACAGTCCAGAGATTTTACATACATCGATAATGTTGTGCAAGCCAATATCAAAGCGTGCCTGGCAGGCGAAAAAGCCTGGGGAGCGGCAGTGAACATTGCCTGCGGAGAACAGATAACTATTTGCCGGTTATACAGCAAATTATGCGAGCTGCTTGGAAGGGACACCGGATTTGCATTCAGCCCGAGCCGGTCCGGGGATGTCCGGCACTCACACGCCGATATCAGCCGGGCATCCGAGCTTCTGGGGTATCAGCCGGAGGTTGGTTTCGAAAGAGGGCTTGAATGGACTGTCGATTGGTACGTCAGCCAAATGAAGGTGCGCATACCGGCGGCAAATACCTGTGTGCAGGACGCGGTCTGAATCCGGCGCTGTCACTGCATGAAAGGAAACAATACAAATGTAGGGAGGTCGGCGATGAATACATATGAACGGCTCATCAACAGAGAGGATAAGATTGCAGTCATCGGTCTGGGATATGTGGGAATGCCTCTGGCCTACGAGTTTGCCAGGAAGGTCAGGACCATAGGGTTTGATGTGAATGAAAAAAAGATCGAGTTGTACAAAAGAGGTATAGATGTTACGAATGAAATAGGAAACGGAAGATTGTCGGACAGTCCTTTGACATTTACATCGGAGGAGGAAGAGATAAAAGGGGCCGGTTTTTTTATCGTCGCCGTGCCCACACCTATTGACAGCAGCAAACGGCCAGATTTAAACGCTCTGACACATGCCAGCCGTATTGTAGGCAGAAATCTGTCCAGGGGCTCGATCGTCGTTTTTGAATCGACGGTTTACCCCGGTGTAACCGAAGAGATCTGTATCCCGATACTGGAAAAGGAGTCAGGCCTGAAATGCGGAGAAGGCTTTAAGGCGGGGTATTCACCGGAACGGATTAATCCGGGTGACAGGGTTCATACGGTAACGAGGATATTAAAGATCGTTTCCGGCTGTGATGAAGAGGCTCTGGAGGAAATTGCGAAAATATACGGACTGATTGTGGAAACAGGAGTGTACAGGGCTCAATCCATCAAAGTCGCGGAAGCGGCGAAGGTAATAGAAAATGCCCAGAGAGATATCAATATCGCCTTTATGAATGAACTTTCCGTCATATTCCACAAGCTCGGGATTGACACCAGAGCGGTACTGGACGCGGCAGCGACGAAGTGGAATTTTCTCAGGTTCGAGCCGGGCCTTGTCGGGGGGCACTGCATTGGTGTAGACCCCTACTATCTTTCATACAAGTCGGAGCTGATCGGTTACCACCCTCAGATCATCCTGTCCGGCAGACGCATCAACGATGATATGGGCAAATATGTAGCTGAAAATACGGTCAAACAGATTATTCAAGCCGGGAAACCGGTGTTAAAATCTAAAATTCTGGTAATGGGGATAACCTTTAAAGAAAATGTAGCCGATATTCGCAATTCCAGGGTGATGGACATTATCAGCGAATTGAAGGAATACGGCGTGCAGGTGATGGTATCCGATCCGGTTGCCGACAGCGGGGAGACCTTCCGTGAATACGGTATCCGGTTATCGGACCTTGACCGCATCAAAGAGGTGGATGCAATCATCCTCGCCGTTGCACACAGAGAATACGCAAATATCCCATTGGAAGAACTGAAGGCTAAATTTACGGACCATCATTATATCCTCATGGATGTCAAAGGGATCTACGATAAGGAGCAGGCTGAAAAAAACGGTTTTATGTACTGGAGCTTATAGGAGGAAGAATTGCAGGATGAAAAGTAAATTTGCCATGATCATTGCAGTGCTTCTTTTGATGGACAGCGTCTGCTGCCTGATAAACCGGGCTGACGCGGAAAGCCTTTCCACCCGGGAAAGCCTAAAGGATAGACCGGCCTCCGCCCTGAAAAGCATTGTTGCGGATCATACCAGTACCGTGCTGGAACGGATTCCGGCAGAATGGGTGAAAAAAGCCAGGGAAGGGCTCCACATCGCATATGGGCATACCTCCCACGGCAGCCAGCTGGTTTATGGGATGATGGGGCTGACATATTTCAAGAAGGAGCCTTTTATTTATGAAAAAGGTACGCCTGAAGGGTCCATTGACTTGCGGGACAATCCCTTTGGGGGCGAAAAGGATCTTGGGAATCCGGACAACAGGACCTGGGCGGAGGATACAAGGAAATACCTTGAAAAGAACCGGGACGTCAATGTGGTGATATGGTCCTGGTGCGGGCAGCTTTCAACTGCCGACAGGGCGTTTGTGGAAAACTACCTGGAGCTGATGCAAGGGCTGGAAAAACAATTTCCAGGGGTAACGTTCGTTTATATGACAGGCCATCTCGACGGTACCGGTCCGGAGGGGACGCTTGCGCAAAACAATAAACAGATCAGGGATTTCTGCATCAACGAAGGCAAGGTATTATTTGATTTTGCCGACATCGAAAGCTACGACCCGGACGGCCGGTATTACGGCGACAAATATGCCGACGACGGCTGCTGGTATGACAGCGACGGTGATAAAAAGCCGGATAAAAACTGGGCGCAGGAGTGGCAGAACAGCCATAAAAAGTGCGTGGACTGGTATGAATGCTATGCGGCCCATACAGGGTCGGTCAATGCCAATAGGAAGGCCTATGCGATGTGGTGGCTCCTGTCAAGAGTAGCGGGCTGGAG
>JAEZMC010000341.1 GCA_023435805.1 Bacillota bacterium
ATATATTTCAGACCGGTGGAATCACGAATATTGTTCAGCAGCGTTCGAAGCTCGATATAATACTCGCTTTTCATATCCTCTTCTGTTTTCAGTGATTGGAATTTTTCCAGATCGATTTTCCCTGTCAGCGGCTCCGCAATCACCATTGCCGTATCTCCGACTGCCTTTTCTATTGTATTTTCGGATATGTAGCTGGCATATAATCCGGTAAACAGCGATGAGAACAATATAAGAGTCAAAAAACTGCACATGATCTTAGTTTTTAAGGTAAAACGAAGCTTTTTCATATATTCAAACCTTTCATCTCTCATATTGTTCACGCGTTACAATCACCGGCGTTGTACGGATTACAGAGCACTTATATATCAATATACAACAAATTAATACATTTGTCTTCATGATTTCGCCATTTTTTGCAGACAGCTCTGAAACAATACACAAGAGCTTGATCCGGTGAATATGCCGACTGCCCAAAGCCTGCTCCCGGCACAGGACACAGTCCGGTTACTGTATGATGCGCAGGTTCTTACTCATGGCAGTAATAAAATGTCAACTGATTATGCAAATGTCCGGAACACTGTGCGTATAATATAGTGCGTCATCATTTTGGGATACGAGGGGTTCAACATGAAAAAGGGAGCTTTAATAGGTAAAGGTATGACAGCCGAGGTGTACGAATGGGGAAAGGATAAGGTTTTAAAGCTTTATTTCAATAAATTCGGCGAAGACTGGGTGCAGTACGAAGCAAAAATCGGAACGGCTGTCCACGAAGCAGGTGTTCCATCACCCGAGGTATTTGACATCGTTGATGTGAATGGACGAAAGGGGATCGTATTTCAGCGGATTACAGGAAGCTCCATGGCAAAGCACCTCATGACGGAGCCCTGGAATTTGTACAGCTATACCAGACAACTGGCGGGTCTGCAGTTCAAAATCCACCAATGCCCGGCATACGGCCTGCCTTCTCAAACAGAACGGTATGCGGTCAGAATAAATAGCTCGAACAAAATACTCGGCAGCAGGGAACAAAAAATCCTCAATTACATTGACAGCCTGCCCGACGGCAGCAACGTCTGCCATGGAGACCTGCATTTCAACAATATCATCGTCTCAGGCAAAAAACTGATTCCCATCGACTGGACAAACGCTTACCGGGGGAATCCGCTCGGGGATGTCGCAAGAACATGCCTGATGATGAGCTCACCTGCAAAGCCTCCCGGAGTAACCGATCTCATGATGACACTTTCCCGGTACCCGAAATGGCTGGCATACACGACCTATATAAACGAATATATAAAGCTTTCGGATGCCCGGTTTGAGAATATCGATGCCTGGATACTTCCGACTGCAGCCGCCAAGCTCAGAGACAGGATACCCGGGGAGGAAAAATGGCTCATGGACACGATTGACAGGCGTTTGGAACGACTTGGGTATTGACACGATCAAATTGCAGGAACACATATATTTATCACCCCATAATATGTTATTGTAATAGATTATGTTAAGCACACTGGGGTGATGGTATTTGAAGATAAAATTCAGATTAGGAGATATCAAATATTCCTATGAAGGTGAATTAAACGAGCTATATAATCATTTTAGCCAGCTGCTGAGTTCATTTTCCAGGTATCAGGCTGATTTTCTGAGCAAGCTTTACAGCAACGTGCCCCCCGGCTTTTTAAGCCATGATATGGGCAAACTTTTTCAGGATTATCTACACATGAAAAAAGCAAAAAACGGATATAATCCGGAGGATCCCAACAGCATGCCCGCCAACGGCCATGACATATACAATTACGTCGCCAGGTACGGCCTGGCCAATTGCCAGATCCAGGCCGTCATACATCTGGATGGACAGCTGGACTTCGACAGGCTGTCACATGCCGTCAGATTGTCCATTGATATGCAGCCTGTTTTAGGAAGCCGGTTCATTGAAAATGAGCCGCCTTATTGGAAACGTATCAGCAATCTGGATAAAACCGATTTCTGTTCAAAGGAGGAGACGGAAAACCCGGAAGCCTCCATTAAGCGTTTTCTGGAAACCCAGCTGGACATGGACCACGATGCAATGATCAAGGTTAGATTGATACGTTCGGGACAATATGACACCTTGTGCCTCAAGCTGAACCACGCCTGCTGCGACGGAGGCGCGGTAAAGGAATACATCGGGCTGCTTTCGCAAATCTACTCCGATATGGATGCTGATGGCACTTTCACGGCGGAACCCGTCAAACGCAACAGGAAGGATCAGGACAGGTTATTCAGCAGCCTTGGCATTGCCGATCCGGAAAAGGAATGGATAGCCGGGTCAGAAATCACAAAGGCCACCTGGCCGTTCCCCTGGAAGCATGTGCAGACGGATCGGTACCGTATTGCAGTCTGCAAGCTCCCTCCGGAGCAGTTTGAAGAGATGGTCCTTTATTCAAAGGCAAGAGCAGCCACGATCAATGACCTGGTACTTACGGCATATTACAGGGCAATGGCGCAAACAGGCAATGCAGTTTACGATGAAGCCATGGAAATCCCGGTTACCGTCGATCTTCGCCGCTACCTGCCCGACCGAAGGACAGAAGCCTTAAGGAATTTCTCGGGATCGGAGTTTACAAAACTCACACTGGTACCGAACGAGTCCTTTGAGGATACATTATCCAGGGTCATTTCCATGATGAAAGAAATCAAAAACAACCGTCCCGGGCTGCAAAGCGCCATTGGCCTGGAACGAATCGAAAAGATGTCCTTCAGTGAGACGCTCGCCTACTACAAAATGGTCGCCCAATGGCCGTACAGCTGCAGTGACAAATGTGCACCCGTATTATCCAATTTGGGATTTGTGGCGGAAGCCGGAATAAAATTCGGCGAAACGGAAGTCCCGGATGCATACATCGTTCCCCCTGTTGTACGGGCGCCGAGCTTCCTTTTGATGGTCAGCACCTACAATGGCATCATGACATTAGCGGCAGGCATCTATGAATCCACCGTACCGCTGGAAAAAATCGAAACACTCCTGAATAGAGTAAAAACAGAGCTTATTGACGGGTGCCAGTTGTGATGCCTTGAAGCGGACCGACGCGCCGCGGCGTTTCCCGCAGTGACAAGGAGAAGGGTTCCGCATCTTCTTATGGATGCGGAACCCTTTCCCGTTAACGGAAAACAGCGGAATCCTTTTCTGAAAATTTGCCGCCCCGGCACCGGAGAGCTTTTGGTTTTCAGCTCTCCTAGTGAGCCAGATAGCCGCCATCCACAATCATGGAGGTGCCGGTGATAAAGCCGGAGGCATCGCTTAGCAGATATGCCGTCGCATGGGCTACATCACCGGGCTTTCCAATCCCCAAAACCTGCCTCTTCATCAGTTCGGCTTCAAAATTGCTGTTATTTACAATTTCTCTTAGACCATCATATATCTGCGTTTCTATCATACCGGGGGCTACGGCGTTGACGCGTATTTTTTTTGGAGCAAGGTCCAGTGCCATCGACCGGATCGCACTTTCCAGCGCGCCCTTGCTGGCACAATAGGCAGACAGCCCTCTGGCCCCCACCCGGCTTGATATGGAGGAAACAGCTACGATGCTGCCGCCGTTGTCGTGGTACTTCCTTTTTGAAAAATGCTTTACCAGCTCTGCAAAGGAGTAAAAGTTGACTGTCATGATATTTTTCAGATCGCTTAGTTTTAAGTACTGCAGGGGCATGGTTTGCGATATGCCGGCTGAATGTACCAGCCCGTTCAGTTTAAGGCCGTCACGGCAAACAGTGTCCATCAGGCCTTCGATTTTCTCCGGTTGGTTCAGGTCAAACACATAATAGGCGTGTTTTCCGGGTTCCAATTCGTCATATGTCTCCTTCAGGCGCTGTTCATTTCTAGCGGTCAGGATCACATTGGCGCCCAGCCGGCTCAACAGCACCGCAATTCCTTTTCCGATCCCGGAGGAGGCGCCGGTCACCAGGATATTTTTACCGTCCAGATTCATCGGATTGATCATCACTCATCAGCCCCCATCATAATAATCATTGGTAAATATCATCGGAAGGCATACCGACCTATCCATTTCAAGGTAAATACCGCCCCAGGATAAACCGATTCCAAATCCGCACAAAAACAGCTTGACCGGTCCGCCCGACTCCTCGTTCCCAAG
>JAEZMC010000366.1 GCA_023435805.1 Bacillota bacterium
CCCTTGATCCGGGAAAATACTCCTATCCATACCACTTTCACAGGAATGCGGAAGAGATGTTCGTGATCCTGTCCGGAAAAGCTACGCTCCGGACACCGGAGGGTTTCACGGAGTTGACGGAGGGAGATATTGTATTTTTTGAAATGGGACCCGAGGGTGCGCACCAGCTATACAACCATACAGAGCTTCCGTGCCGTTACCTGGATATTCGCACAAAAACGGATTTGGATGTCTGCGAATACCCGGATTCCGGAAAGGTCAACATTCTGCCGTACCAGGAAATATACCGTACGCAGGATCAGGTGGACTATTTTATGGAAGAAGACATGGTCAGTGAAAAATGGCCTGCTGAGATTGTAAGCAAACCATGATTGCTATAGCTGTCATGAGCTTTGCAGCTGTAACGCCGTGGAGATAAAGAGGACTGACGGCTGAAAATATTATTAAATTACACAGACGTAATATAAGCACGCCTATTTTCATATGATCATATGGGGTGCTTTGTTTTATGGTAGTTTTCACGTTTACAGGAAAACAGCGGATCAGGACGCTGTTGTTTTTACTCCTGATTCTTTCCGGATTCGGATTATACCGGTATGCAGCTGTTTCACCGGATGCTTCCGGTTCGAACGGATCCGTTTGTGCAATAAGCGGAATGTACAGAACTGTGGAGGCTGTCTCACTGATGTCTTCGGCAGACAGGAAAGACGCCGAGATATTCGATATCAGCCAGGGCCGTGTAGAGAAGTCCATTCCTGCCGATAAAACGGTAACGGACGAAGCCGGCAAAATACTTAAAAGCATTACAGGTATGAATATGAGGCTGAAAGCACTGCCCGAAAAAGGCCATATTGTAAAAATACCGTTTGAGCCGAATATAAGGGTAAAAAATCAATGGTTTGACAAATATGATATCAATCCGGTGGGAAAAATCTATATCGTTTTCCCGCAGGAGGAAGCACCTTACCTATTCATGCTGGATCAGAAGGAAAGACCGTATCTTTTTAATTTTAAAGGCGAAACGGATACATTGCTGAAATATCTGAATTTTGAAGCCGAATGATGAACAGCTAGAAGAAATTACATATGGACGTGTGTATGAAACTTGTTTATCTGGACACATTAATAGCGTAAGGAACATAACGGTTGAGCCAAGACTTATATATGCTCCGTCGGGGCGTATATGGGTCGGCCAAAGAGTGTATGCAGGTCGATAAGGCTTGCATGCAGTCGGAGGGAAGATTCTGAACGGTGGGGAAAGGTTCTATTGCGGTCGATTTCATTTGATTGTAATAGGATCCCAACTTATCGTTCAGGGTCGAGCGAAGATCCTGCAGGGTGCCGCAGCGGTTTTATGCAGCCGTGAGGTTGCATATGGCTGTGATGGTATTCTGCCGGGTCGAACGAACCATCATGGTGGGTAGTGAACTGCTTTGTCACGGTCGAAAGATCGTGGCATGGTAATAAGTTATCCATTATGGTGCAAGGTAGATCGTTATGTTCTTTATTTTTGGAGGCTGTTTAAAAGGTCAAGGGACTTTTTAAGCAGCCTCTTTTTATTGAAACGAATTGGTTTACATAATGTTGCAACCGGCAATGCATAATGAAAAGTGTCCTATACGTTTATACATGCCGAAATCCAATTGTACAGCGGTTTTCAAGGCCGCGATGGATCTGGCAGCCCAGTCTGGTGAAGGTTATTGCTGTGAAGCAATACCTACTTTTACATAGGACGTATAATTATGAGAAATAAGCCATCCTGATTATTAACAATCTATTTTATCGATATTATAATGAAAACGTGGATTAACAGATTTTGTCTAATGAGGTGCTTATGGTTGAGTTTGATGAAAAAATTGACGAGGTACTATTGGACGAAGGTATTCTGAAACTCGACAAGCTGAAAGAGGCATGGAGCATCCAGCGCAAAACAGGTAAAAGGCTTGAGGAGGTATTGACTGAACAGAATTTTGTCACATCCAGGGACATTTGTGCGGCTAAGGCGAAATGCATGGGTGTGGAATTTTTTGATCTGAAGGGCTATGAATGGAATGAAGCACAGACGGATAATAAAATACCAAAGAGCCTTGCCCTGAAGTATACCTTGCTGCCGGTGGAGGAAAAGGAGAGCAAACTGGTTGTTGCTATGCGGGATCCCATAGATATCTTTGCCCTTGACGACCTCCGCCTTGCAACAGGAATGGAAATCAAGCCGGTTTACGCCGAACCATCCGAAATAGAAAGCCTCATCGGAAAGGCTTACAGTGAAAGAAAAAAACCCGTCCCTGCAGTGGAGAAGCCGCAGGACATCAGCGAAAACATCAAAGCTTCAAACGCGGTAAAAAAAGCTGTGGCGACACTTGCGGCTGATAACGACCATACTGCCTACATGCATAAAAGCATTCTTGCTCTCGTTGCGGAAGAAGGGCTCATTACCGGCGAACAGCTGGACACAGTCCTTGAGATGCATGGAAGCCAGGGCGGACGTATTGCAGACATTCTTGAAAAAGAAAAAATCATAGAAAAACCGGAATTGTACTCAAAGCTGGAAAAAAAGATCGGGATACCGTGCATGGAGCTGACGGAGCTGACCGTACCGGAGGACATCCTCTCGCTGGTCAACGTAAACCTGATTCGCAGACATCAGGTGATTCCGCTGGAGAAGGACGGAATTCATTTAAAGGTTGCCATGTGCGATCCCACCAATATTTTTTCAATAGATGACCTGCGTCTTGCCACCGGACTTGAAATCAGGCCGGTGCTGGTGGACGCGCTGGATATAGCCCGTTTCCTGGATAAAATGAGTCCGAAGGAAGCAAAAGACAGGAAGGGCGCCGGCGGAAGCCGCAAGTCCGCAGAAAGCGGCATGAAAGCGATCGACTTTGAAGAGGAAATCAAAAAGGTCAATGAAGAGATTGCTGTGGAAATCATGGAAAACGATGCGGATGCGACAATAGATGTAAGTGATGTGCAGAACGCCCCCATCGTTAAAATGGTGAACCTGATCTTCAATAAGGCCATCCTCAACAAGTCCAGTGATATCCATATCGAACCGTATGATGACTGCGTCATGGTCAGGAACCGTATAGACGGCCAGCTGGTGGAAATTATGGCGCATGACCGGAAGATCCACCCCGCTTTGATCGCCCGCATCAAAATCATCAGCGGCCTGAACATTGCGGAAAAGAGACTGCCGCAGGATGGCAGGATATCCATTAAAATAGACAACAGGGAATTTGACATGCGTGTATCCATACTGCCGACCATGTTTGGTGAGAAGGCCGTTATCAGGCTTGCAGACAAGGAAGGCTTCAATATGGGGAAGCAGGAGCTTGGCTTTTTTGAAGATGACCTTCAGAAGTTTGACAGCATTCTGGCACACCCGCACGGGATCTTACTGGTAACAGGGCCAACGGGAAGCGGCAAATCAACGACGCTTTACACCGCTCTCAAGGAGCTGTGCAAGCCCAATATTAACATACTGACGGTCGAAGACCCTGTTGAATGCACCATACGCGGCATTAACCAGGTCCAGGTCAACAGCAAGGCAGGTTTGAACTTCGCAACGGCTCTGCGTTCCTTCCTCCGGCAGGATCCCGATATCATCATGGTGGGAGAGATCCGTGACGGCGAAACGGCTGACATAGCGATGCGAGCGGCCATCACAGGCCATCTGGTGCTCAGTACGCTGCATACCAATGATGCCGCCAGTACCATTACGAGAATGATCGACATGGGAATTGAGCCGTATATGATTTCGTCCAGTCTGGTGGGTGTTATAGCCCAGCGGTTGGTGCGAAGGCTCTGTAGCAGATGTTCGGAAGAATATACACCCAGCGAGGTCGAAAGACAGGTGCTCAAAGCAGGCGGGGACGATGAAATCAAGATCAGGAAGGCTGTCGGATGCCCGGCCTGCAACAACACCGGATACAGGGGAAGAATCGCCATATATGAAATCATGACCTTCAATAACGAAATGGCGGAACTGATTTCCCGGAACGCTCCGGTTAATGAACTGAAGGATGCGGCAATCCGGAACGGTATGAGGACACTGCGGGATAATTGCAGCAGGCTGGTACTCCAGGGCATATCCACCATGGACGAGCTGTTTAGAGTGACATACGCGCAGGAATAGTGAAACGGGTTTAAAAACGGGCCGATTGGCGAGGAATGAGGAAAGGGGGAGGGATGCTGATGGAACTGGATTATTTATTGGAGCAAACCATTGCATATGGGGCCTCCGACCTCCATATATGTACGGGCATACCGCCTGTAATAAGGATACACGGGGATCTTGCCTACTTGAACGAACCGGCTCTGACGCCGGAAGATTGTGAAATGATCAGTAAAAAATGCATGCGGGAGGATCACTGGGAAACGCTGGTCACCAAGGGACAGGTGGATCTGGCCTATTCGATTTCCGGCTCCGGGAGGTTCAGAATCAATGTTTTCAGACAAAGATCCACGCTGGCGGTAGCGGCCAGGGTCATACCGACCGAAATACCGAAGATTGAAACCCTTGGGCTGCCTGAGGCGGTGAATACACTTGCAGGGCTGCAAAGGGGCCTGGTCCTTGTAACCGGGCCAACAGGCAGCGGCAAATCCACTTCGCTGGCAGCCATGATCGATCTGATCAACAGCCGGAGACGGTGCCACATCGTAACAATAGAGGATCCGATTGAATTTTTGCACAAGCACAACCGGAGCGTGATCAACCAGAGAGAGCTGGGGCAGGACACCAATTCGTATGGAGATGCGATGAGGGCGGTATTAAGAGAGGATCCTGACGTCATCCTCATAGGGGAAATGAGGGATCAGGAGACGATTGCAACTGCATTGACGGCTGCTGAAACGGGACATCTGGTGTTTTCCACGCTGCATACGGTTGGAACCGCCAAAACCATCGACAGGATCATCGACGTCTTCCCTCCCCATCAGCAGTCCCAGGTCCGGAGCCAGCTTTCCACCGTGCTGCAGGGGATCGTATCCCAGCAGCTGATCAGGAAAAAGAGCGGCAAGGGCCGTGTCGTCGCAACAGAGGTAATGGTCATGACGACGGCTATTTCCAACCTGATACGGGAATCCAGGATACCGCAGATCAACACGAGCATACAGACCGGCCTGCAGTTCGGCATGCACAGCATGGACAGCTGCATCGCGGAGCTGTACAGGGATCAAATCATCGACTACAACAGCGCCTTCCAGTATGCAATCGACCAGGACAACCTGAAGAAACTTATTGCAGGATAGCTTCAATACAACAATTAAAATAATGATAATGAGGTGTGTTGAATATGAATTTTCTGCCATCTGCAGACTACCTGACCATCGATATCGGCTTCAGGTACATCAAGATCGCACAAGTCAGACAAAAGAGAAATAGTGATGATTTGATGATTGTCAACTATGGCATTGGAACGACACCGAAAGGTTGTATAAAGAACGGTGCAATCAAGGACAAGGACCGGGTCCGGACGGAAATCCAGACGGTCATACGCGATTGCGGCATGACTGCCAAGGGCGCCAAGATTGTCATTTCCGGGACCAATATCATCACCAGGATCATCATGGTGGAAAAGGCTTCAGAGAGTGAGTTGAACAGCAGAATCTGGGATGAGATCAATGGCAGCCTGCCAATCAACCTGGATGAGCACAAAGTGGATTTCAAGGTGCTTGGTACGGTTAAAAACGGGGAGAAGGAATCGGTCAAGGTATTTGTGACGGCGGTGGCCAAGCGGATTATCAACAGTTATGTGGATCTGCTCAACGAAATGAATTTGAAGGCATTATCCGTTGATATACCGGCTAACAGTGTATCAAAGTTTTTTAAGAAAAATGTGACGACTACGGATACGGATGACTGGTCCAAAAAGCAAAAAAACGCAAAAAGGCAGCTTTCCGACACAATCGCCGTCATCGACCTGGGCTCTGAAACCACCATCGTAAATGTGTTGAAGGACAAAGTTCCGGAATTCAACAGGGTAACGCTGTTGGGCAGCAGTAATATCGATCAGGCTATTTTTAACACGCTGAACCTCGAAAAGAATCTGGAGGATTGGGCGGAGCGTTACAAGAAAATGTACGGGCTTGTCAGCAGCAATGATCTGAACAATGAGCTGGAATGGCAGTGCAGCAATGCAGCCAAGGAAGTGATCAACGAAGTGATACGGAACGTTCGCATGTGCTTTGATTTTTATAAAAACCGCTGCGCCGGCGACGATATCAGCAAAATATATCTGATCGGCGGTGGGTCGCAGATGAAGGGCCTGAAGGAATATTTCGAGGAAAACCTCGACGCGCCGACCTATCCGATCAACCAGCTGCAGATAGACGGAATTGAATTTGCGGAAAAGCTGGACACCGGAAAGGTGAGTTATCTCATCAATGCGCTGGGGGCGGCACTTTAAGGTCTTCAATCGTCTGGAGGTTTACGGATGCCATTATATACATACAAGGTTAAAAAACAGGCGGGGAAAATATTATCGGGTGAAAGCAAGTTTCCGGGCGAGAAGGAACTGGCTCTGGCGCTTGAAGAAAAGGGACTCATCCCCATAGAGATTAAGGTTAAAAACGCCGTTACAGACGTCAGCCAGATCAAGCTGTTTCAAAAAAGAGTCGTAACAAAGGATCTGGCAGTCTTCTGCAGGCAGTTTGCGATCATACTGGAGGCAGGCGTCCCCATAGCGGCAGCCATGGATGTTATGCGGGAACAGACCTCCAACCCCACGCTGAAGAATGCCATGTCCGTTCTGTATGAAGACGTTCAGAAGGGAATACAGGTTTCCACCTCGATGAAACGGCAGGGAGGCATTTTCCCGGATATTCTGATACACATGGTGGAAGCCGGCGAGATCAGCGGACAGCTTGACAAGGTATTTGCCAGGATGGCGGAGCATTTTGAAAAGGAATTCAAGCTCAACCATAAGATAAAAAGTGCTCTTACATACCCTATAATCGTATCCTGTGTGGCGGTAGGCGTCATTTTCATTATGATGGCAAAGGTGGTTCCTTCGTTTGCGACGATTTTACAGGGCTTCGGAACAGAACTGCCGTCCTTTACAAAAATACTGATTTCGATCAGCGAATTCTTTAAAAGCTTCTGGTGGCTTTTACTCGGCGGAGTGGCCGGGTTGGTGCTGATCGGAAAAAACTATGCCAGATCCAAAGAGGGCAAAAGGTTTTTCGGAGGTCTGGCAGTCAAGCTGCCGGTCATGAAGGATGTTACGAAAAACATCATGACGGCCAGGCTGACCCGTACGCTCGGAACGCTGATGGCCAGCGGTGTGCTTCTGATACAGGGTATGGAGGTCACTCAAAAAATATTGGGCAATGCAGTCATTGCAGAGAAAATCGAAGATGTCATTTCAGAAATAAAAAAAG
>JAEZMC010000024.1 GCA_023435805.1 Bacillota bacterium
ATACCCGCCTTTTTCAACTGGCTTAATAGGTAAATGTGCCCATTGCGGAAATTGTTTTCTTATTAGTAAACTAGCTAAATTTGCATTAATTTCAACCATTAAGCATATACCTTCCTAAATTGTATTAGGTCTAAACTTTCTTAAGTATTTCTTGAATATTTAGCATATCTTTAAGGTTTGGGAACAAATTTAATAACTTCCACTATTTATGATACGTCTCGCCGCCGAGGATCTTAAATGCGCGGAACAGCTGCTCCAGCAGGACCAGACGCGTCAATTGGTGCGGAAAGGTCATGTCTGACAGGGACAGCCTGAGGTCGGCTTTTTTGATAAGCTCCGGATCGAGTCCCAGCGAGCCACCGATCACAAAGGTAATATTGGACCTTCCTCCGGTAAAGCTGGCCTGCAAAGCGGCAGCAAAGTCCTCGGAGGACTTTTTGCAGCCTTTGACATCCATTACGATAAGATAGGTCCCCTCTTTAAGCTTGCTGATGATACGGGCGGACTCCTTTTTCTTTACATGCTCCTCTTGAGCGGCACTCAGCGAATCCGGCGCCTGTTCATCTTCCACCTCGATCAGCTGCAGGTCGCAGAAGCGTGAAAGGCGTTTTGCATATTCGCCAATGCCTTCCCTCAGGTATCGTTCCTTGAGTTTTCCAACAGAAATGACTGTCATTTTCATAGCTTGATTACTTTGCCTACACGGTCGCGGTGAACAACGTCCAGTGTAATATCGGTGCCGATTTGAAGGCTTTTTTCACCTAAAGCATTGCTGACGGTCTGATAGGCCAGTTCGGGAAAATTATTCTCCTTGCTGAGGTGACCCAGCAGAAAGCATTTCGTTCCTCTCTCCGCCATGTAGGCGATGACCTCTCCCGCCGCATCATTTGAAAGGTGACCGTGACTGCCTGCAATACGCCGCTTCAGATGCCAGGGGTAAGGCCCCACCTTCAGCATTTCCAGGTCATGATTGGATTCGAGCAGCAGCAAGTCGCTGTCCTTGAAGCAATTCAAAAGGTCTACGCTGATATGGCCTATATCCGTGGCGATTGTTACCTTCCGGCCTGCCGCGCCGAAGCTGTATCCCACCGGTTCATTTGCATCATGCGGTATGGGAAAGGGCGTTACAGAGATATCGCCTATTTGAAACGGCTCATAAGATGAAAACCGTATCTTGTTGCACTCCGCTACAGGGCCGATCATATGCTCCATCGCTTCCCAGGTACCTGCACTGGCGTATATCGGCAGGTTAAATTTTCGCGACAGTATGCCCGCACCTTTAATATGGTCACTGTGTTCATGTGATATCAGAATAGCATTGAGTTCGGCAGGTTTCTCACCAATCGAACACAATGCCTCAATAATCTTTTTTGCGCTCAGGCCGGCGTCCGCAAGCAGCTTTGTGCCTTCTGTCGCAACAAATATGGAATTTCCGCTGCTACCGCTAAATAAACTGCAAAATTTAATCATCGTTGTCTCCATGGTCTATGCCCGGAAGAATCCATAACGGGCATCCATGCCTGTCATGCCTCCACCCTGTATATGTCCGCTCCCAGGCTTTTCAGCTTTCCTACAAAGTCTTCGTAGCCCCTGTCGATATATTTAATATTATGTACTTCCGTCGTGCCTTCCGCGACGAGTCCTGCAATAACCACCGCTGCTCCGGCTCTCAGGTCGATGGCATTAACCGGCGCCCCTGTCAGCCTGCTTGGACCTTCAACGACCGCCAGACTTCCTTCAACCCGTATCTGGGCGCCCATTCGCTTCAATTCATCCGCATACTGGAACCGCTGCGGCCAGATTCCCTCCGTAACGGTACTGCTGCCTTCCGCAAGGCACAGCAGCACTGTTACCGGCGGATGCAAATCGGTGGCAAAGCCGGGATAGGGCAATGTTTTAATATTGGCCTTTTGAAGCTTGCTTCCTCCGATGACCCGGATCCAGTCCTCGCCTTCTATTATCTTAATATTCATTTCAATGAGCTTTGCGCTAAGAGATTCCATGTGCTTCGGGATGATGTTCCTGACAGTGACATCCCCGCCGGTTGCAGCTGCTGCAATCATGAAAGTCCCTGCTTCCACCATGTCGGGTATGATGGAGTGTACGGCACCTCCCAGCAATTTACTTACACCCTTCACCTTGATCACATCGGTACCGGCCCCTTTAATATTCGCCCCCGATGCATTCAAAAAATTGGCCACATCTACGACATGCGGCTCTTTAGCAGCATTTTCAATGATCGTCGTGCCTTCCGCCCTGACTGCTGCCAGCATCAGATTGATTGTCGCGCCGACACTGACCACATCCAGGTAAATCTGGCTCCCTACCAGTTTATCCGCATGCAGCTTGACAATTCCATGCTCGATGGACACGCTCGCACCCATTGCCTCAAAGCCCTTGATATGCTGATCCATCGGCCTGAAGCCGAAATCACAGCCTCCCGGAAGGGCTACCTCAGCCTTGCCGAAACGTCCGAGCAGCGCACCGAGCAGATAATATGAAGCTCTCATGCTTTTTATCATTTCGTAGGAAGCTACGTATGAATTGACGTTACTAGAGTCGATCAGAATCGTATTTTTATCTTCAAATGACACAACTGCGCCCAGCTGTCCCAGTGTTTCCTCCAGAACCCGCGTATCCTTAATATCCGGCAAATTCTCTATTTTACACCGGCCTTCAATCAGCAGTGCCGCAGGCACTACCGCCACTGCAGCATTTTTTGCACCACTGGCATATACCTCTCCCTGCAGCGCCCTGCGGCCATGTATGACAATTTTCTCCAAACCGTGCACCTGCCCTCTCATCCTTTGTATTTGAAAGCGTCATCCCACCTATTATATCATTGTTTATTAATTTGTACTATATTGATCTCGTCATTGATCATGATATATGTACAAATTCCAGAGCACTCGAATCTCAACCTTCGGACAGCTCTCATCCTTCGAATCCGCTTTCGGCTGAACCGCCTTCCGCAGACTCCTCACCGGCATTCAGCGAGCTCAGATACCGCGGGTTGGGATCGCCTTTGATTTTAATACGCCATACCGGCAGCAGTTCAGAGGACTCCATGCCATCCATGGTATTCTTTTCCGAATATTTATACCCAAGATCAATCTGGGTTATAACCAGATTGTCGCCTTCCTTGAAATTTGCCAGCAGCACCTGGTATGCTGCCGCCAGGTCCTCCACCATATCATTCGAATAGCGTTTGAGCTGCAGCTTCTCGTATTCCAGGCGTGTTACTCCACCGGATGCCACCGTTACGGAACAGTAGTTGTCAAACACCAGATATCCGCCGTAATTCTCAATGTACATCACAACCATGCTTCCGTCCGAATTCCGCTCCATCCTGTCCACAACATATCCACCCGGGAGAAGTCCCCTGTCCTTCAGATATGTACGCGCATATTTTTCCACTTCATCCTGGTCGTCGGTATCCAGCCTGCCTGCAGGTCCGGTGTCGGTGAAAACAAACTTCGTATCGCCGGGAAAAACCAGCTTTTTACCAGCGGCCTCAAATCCCGTCCCATCAGAGATCTTCTGATATGAATTTCCAAGGAGCGCCTCGGCAATAACCGATCTATTCAGCTTTTCGCTGCTGTATACAAGCTTGTGGGCATTGTTCATTTTTACCGGAATATCGCATTCCAGACTGATCCCGCGCGCTTTCAAAATCCGCTCGGTATTTTTAATTGTCTCCTTCGGTATATCCTGCCCGTTGTAATAAGACAAAATCTGATACAGTATAAAAAGATTGAAAGAAATTAATATGATAATGATCACACTTTTTGCCTTTGCCAGATCCATACATCAATCTCCTTTTTCGGACGGCATTTCAACCTGAAAAGACGTTTTATCCTTCATATCCAGCAGCAGCACGGGTTTGAGAATGCTATCACCGCCGGAACCCATAAAATAGCCGGGACGCATGTGCTGAATATGCAATTGATCAAATGCAAGGCCTGTGTATTTTAACAGCTCCAGGTCGGCAAAGCGATCATTATAATTGCTTTTTTTACCCTGTTTAAAATCCCGCAGCAGCCAATCGCATTTCAAAACCCGCTTGCTGTCCGCCTGAATGACAATGGCATGCTGCAATTTTTGTCCGCTTCCGTCCTTCATCTCCACATCCGCTTTTACAGGCATCCCGTTCAGCCTGTAATCAAAGCCGAAGCTGAAAATACCCTGCTGCAGCTCCTGGACAGATGCCAGTATTATACTCGCATCCGTATCGGTTATCTGATTTATTTCAGCAATAAATTTATATGCAAAAAACAGCGCATCCCCTATGTCCTGCTTAATAGAAGGATCGCCTTTCTCCAGGTACTGATAGGTCAAATATCCGTCTTCATAATACCTGTAAATTTTATTCCCATAATTGAACTGAAGCGTACCTTCATCGTCATTGCTAATGGAGTATCGGCCCTTCTCCGTGCCCAGGAGGATATCCGACAGCTCATCCCTCTTTTCAGCTCTTACCGGCGGCTCGACGCTATATTCGTAATATGGCCAATATTTTGGAGATTCATTTACATATAGTACATCCGGCTCCGCTCCCATGGTTTCATCGATTTTTCCGCCCTTGAAGGATATGTATTTCCGATGCTCCTTTGCTCCGTTCAGATACGCGTTAATGACATCATACATACCGGCATCACGGCTATAGCTTATGGGATCCGACATATGAACCTTCCCGTCGGCACTGTACAAGTAAAATGTACTGACGCTTTCGTCAACGATATCAGGTTTGATCATGATCTTGAGTATTGCAGGCATATCCTGCGCCTTTAGTTCAACCCCGAGAAACCATTCCAGGAGCTCCGGTTTCATTTCATACCCGAAGTCAATGATATATCCCCGTTTCTCGGCTATGTCACCCCATGCTTCATCAGACGGTTTTAACCCGGCTTTCCCTGTAACAATGCTTTCAAGTCCCTTTTTTGCTTCATTCCAGGGATCGTCGAAATATGCGTTTTCTCTGTTGATAATCCAATGAGCTGTATTTCCATCGGATAAGATCAGCCGGTCCGGGACGAACAGCCTTTCACGTGCATCCTCATTGCTGATTTTCTGAGGCGACTTGCTTAAAAATCCCAATAAAAAACTAGTAGGAGCCCCCTGGTTCTGATATCCCCATAGGATTCCTACTTGTAATACGCCTGTAATGATGAGTAGAAATATGCATATTGTCTTTAGTCGTTCTTTTATAACACGGCCCATTTAAGCCCCCGTCGGCTGAGTATTACTTTGAGGTTTTGTTTTTATTAAAAAGGTTTTCCAATCCCAGGCTTTCCCCGATTTCCGTTGTTTTCCGGAAAACCTTTTTGAGAATGGATTCGTTCAGTAATTCTATTGTAAAACAATTTATCTGAATATTTTCCACTTTGGCCTCTTCCTTTTGTGAGGTTCTGTAGGAAACGATTTTGATCTTGTTGATACCCTTGGTCAGTACGATCTCCTTTGAAAACAACCGGAAATCTCCGATGGCCCAGGAACTCTCGCCATCTGTATTGTACATCGGCTCATATGCATTCTTGTCCTCGTTGTACTTGTAAATGCTGATTATGACATCATTGTATTTGGAATTGCCGGAAAGCACGTAGGATTTTACATAGGTGGAATCCTT
This sequence comes from Bacillota bacterium, assembly GCA_023435805.1. GTDB lineage: Bacteria > Bacillota > Clostridia > Acetivibrionales > DTU013 > JAEZMC01. Next base: position 5,627 of record JAEZMC010000024.1, read on the forward strand.
GTCCATGTCGGGGCTGGTGATGGTCATGACGAACTGTCCGTTGTCGATTGCCGTACCATTTTTGGCGGCTTTTTCGAGAACCGCTTCAAATTCGGTTTTTTTAACTGGGTCTGAGCCCTTGCTCGTAATGGCCCCTTCACTCGTGGCGTCACCCTCGGCTGTGATAGCGTTCCCGGTGGTAATCGCACCCGCAGTGGAGCTCTCGCCATTTTTCGCATCACCGTTAATCGACGACGATGTAATCGCCGAGTCTGTCGTAGCAAACACGCTAACCGATGATACGGTCAATATAATAAACACCAATAAAATCGCACCGATTTTCTTCAACATACCGTTATCCCCTTAAAACTGCATTTGCACCATCGTGATATATAACCAGTAAAACATAAATTTACTAATTTCATTATACAGAAACAATGTTACAAAATCATTACATGCCATTTAAGAATAAATTACATAAAATTACCTCAAAGCCGCAATTTCTCAAGGCCCGGCTGAAGTATCGGAAACCGCACCGTCACCTCCGTGCCGCTGTCCGGCTGACTGGTTATGAGAATCGTACCTCCATGGGCCTCCACAATTTCCTTGGCAATGGCAAGACCCAGTCCTGTACCGCCCATTTCCCTGGATCTGGCCTTATCCACCCGGTAAAATCTCTCAAATATTCTGGGCAGATCCTTCTCCGGTATGCCTATCCCCGTATCCGACACTTTAAAGTACACGTCATTGTATATTTTACCGATATACACCGTAACTTTTCCGCCTTCAGGCGTATATTTGATCGCATTGCCCACCACATTAAAAACTACCTGCTCAAGCCTGCCGTAGTCCGCCTCTATATCCGGCAAATCTCCGAGCACAAAACATTCCAATTGCTGGTTCCGTGCCCTGGCCTCCAGTTCCATCCTGTCCACAGAGCTCTTGACCAGCTCTACCAGCGAGATTTCTTCAAAATTCCACTTCAGCTGCTGATTATCCAGCCTGGAAAGCTGAAGCAGGTCTTTAACGAGCCTGGTCATGCGGTCGGCTTCGGCGTTTATAACCCCCAGAAACCTTTCGGCTGTCTCCCTGTCCTCCATCGCCCCGTCCAGAAGCGCTTCCGAGTAGCTTTTTACCGAGGTCAGCGGCGTTCTCAATTCGTGGGAGACATTCGCAACAAATTCCTTCCGCATGTTTTCCAGCCGCTGCTGCTCCGTGATATCCTGGAGCACGGCGATAATTCCCTCCGGCCTCTTCGCATCATCGGTAAAGACGGCAAAATAGGCCTTGATGGTCTTGCCCGAGATATTGATGCTCATTTCACTGGTCTGCTGCGATTGCAGGTACAGTACATCCTCCATGCAATATTTGAATCCATACAGGTCGCAATACTCCTGAAAACTGCCGATGGGCTCCTCCACTCCAAGCAGCCGTACGGCGGCGGGATTGGTATGAATGACGTCTCCTTTTAGATTGAAGGCAATGATGCCATCCGTCATATAGTTGAAGATGGTTTCCATTTTATTTTTTTCACTGGATATTTCGGTCAGCGTGTTTTTAAGGCTGTAAGCCATATAGTTGAAGGTATCCGTCAGCTTCCCGATTTCATCGTTCGATTTGATTTCCAGCACCTGCTCGAAATCTCCTGCCGCAATGCTTCTGGCCTTGTGCATCAGCTTGACAAGCGGCGAGGTAATGGTCCTGGACAGGAAATATCCGGCCACAAACGCAGCGGCAAGGGCAATGATGATGCTTGTGACAATTACGCCGTTGAAATCGCTGATTACCCGGACCCAGTCGTCTTTATAGTATCTGAAATATATTATATAATCTCCCACAGGCCGGGCATAATCAAAGAAGCTTTTCCCGCCGAAGTTCTCAAGTACTCTGCGATTTTTTTCAGTTCCGGACATCGCCTGTATGAAATTATCCGATGCCAGCAGCGCATATATTGCGGCGGAAGGATCTTTCAGAAATTCGTTGTCGTCGGTATCGATCAGCCTTCCATTTTTGTCGGTAATGGTATAGCTTGTATAAACAAGATTGACAAGAAATATACTTTCACTGTCTCTCAGCTCTTTCTGCAATTCTTCTTTAGAGGGGCTGGCGCTCTTGATCTTCCAGCTGTCGAATGCGGTTTCTATTCTCTCTACAAACTTCTCATAATATTGTTTTTCTATTCTGCTGTTGAGATACAGGCCGATCATGATAATCAGGCAAAATGTGATCAGGCAAAAAAAACAGACCAGCCGCCACTGTAAACTTTTCGGGAACATAAACACCTCATATCAATACCTCAGGGCAGCTCCAATACTCATCACAAAGCATCCGCTCTGTGAAACCGGTATTATTTATCCTGCTTGCTGAAATAATAGCCAACCCCGCGCTTGGTCATAATATATTCGCAATTGGCCGGATCCTTCTCCAGCTTTTCTCTGACTCTTCTGATCGTAACGTCCACCGTCCTGACATCACCGTAATACTCATAGCCCCAGACCTTCTCCAGCAGGTTCTCTCTGGAAAATATCTGTCCCGGGTGCATTGCCAGGAACTTGACCAGCTCGAACTCCCTGAGCGTGAGTTCGATAGAGGTATTATCCCTCTTCACCTCATACCGGTCCACATCAATAACCAGAACGCCAAATTGGATCAGGCCGCCTTTTCCGTTGTCGTTTTCTTCTATTGCCGATCTCCGTATATTGGCCTTGACCCTCGCCATCAATTCCCTCTGGCTGAAAGGCTTGGTGATGTAATCGTCAGCTCCGAGCTCGAGGCCCAATACCTTGTCAACTTCCTCTTCCTTTGCTGTCAGCATGAGTATCGGTGTCGACATGGTCTGCCTCAGTTTTCTGCATACTGTAAACCCGTCCATTTTGGGCAGCATAACATCCAGCAATATCAGGTCGGGCTTTTCATTCACCGCCAGCTCCAATGCCTGTTCACCATCGTATGCCTCTACGGTGGTAAAGCCTTCCTTTTTCAGATTGAATTTGAGAATATCTACGATATTTTTCTCGTCATCTACAATCAGAATTTTTTTACTCACAAAACACTCCCCTTTTTCTGTTCCGGTGCCGACAATATACGTATGCAAGGCATGTTTTCTAATATTATATCATTATTTCGATTTAATGCAAAGTTTGAAAAGCCCGACCTTTTTACTTTTATCATAGGGACGGGCTTTTTACAAGGTTTAATTAATTCCAGCCGTGGGCTGTGCGATCATTTAATGTGCCCTATATTCGCTTATCTCCCCCGCCTTACTGTTATGGTTGTGCCGCCTTCAGCAGCCGATCGGGAATACACGCCGGAAATATCTGTGATGGAAACGAACCGAAGCAGGTAGGTCTTTGCAGGATCAAGTTCGTCAAACCGCAGCACCAGTGTTCTTGTGTCCACATAGGTGACGCCGATGGGTTCCATTTTCAGCGTTTCTCCGTTTTCCACATACTCCAAAGCAAAATTCGAGGTTTTGATATTATTCAGGTCAAACGCAATCTCAATATTGAACAGCAGCTTTACAGCATCCTTCGAAACCGTTACCGCATCCGCCAGCTGCGGGCGGACGATGCTGTTGCTTCCTCCGCTGAATTCTGCCTGTAATAGAGTCGACTGACTGACGCCTAGGGAATCCTTCAGGTTGTAGGTATAGACTTTGTATCTCTGCGAGCTGCTGAATACCGTTCCGGCAGGCAGGAACAGCTTTACTGCATACATACCGAACTGGTCATCATAATATGCCTTCACCGGCACAACGTTGAAAGAACTGTCGCTGACACCTTTGATTACATAATTCGCTTTGTTTTCAGCTGAAGCTTTATCCAATGCCTTGTTGAATATCAGTATCGCGCAGTTATTATAATCGGAAACGGCCTGTGAAAGGGCAAGCGCACTGTTTTCGGGGTAAACACCGGCGAACGGGAAGCTTTTGCCCTCAATAGCACTTTGTTTATATATGTCAGGGATATACTCCATCTTTACTTCATACTGTCTGGTCTTGTCCAGGGGTGTCGCCAGGCTCAACAGGACAACCCTGCTGCCAGTGCTGCCGCTACTGTCAACCACGGCCTTCGTCACCGCTATTGCGGTCTTGTTGGTATCATACAC
>JAEZMC010000373.1 GCA_023435805.1 Bacillota bacterium
AGCGGAGCCTTGCTTGCCAGAATGGCCGACAGACTGAATAAAAATACGGAGCCAAAGGAAATACTCAGCAATCTGGGCATCGCCTCCGCATTTCTAAACCAAGACGCCATGACTGAAATGCAAAAGGAAATGCATAGCATAATAACAGTGGAAAGCAAATCAGCACTGTTCTGGAACTGTATCGGCATCCGGCAACCCCCGTTTCATTCATTGCGCAGCCTGAAAATCCTGCCGCAACCTTTATATCTAGATTATCGGATGCGTAAGCCATTTGTTTAACACAGTCATTGGGCCGGATGAAATGTTATTCTATTCACGCCACTTTTTAATCATATAGCCCCAGAGCATGCCCTCTGCAAATACCAGGGCAAGCAGGCCTGCCGCCGCACCAAGGCTGAGATCCATGAAACGCTCATGATTACCTGCCTTGCTGGCCTTTTTCATCTGTGTGATGGGATATTTCCGTGCATTGCCGTATCTCATGTAAAGCCCTCCGCTTAATCTGTCGAAAGAGGATCTTCCCGGCGGCGGACAACGAAATTGCGAATGTATCCCTGTCAGGAAGTGTCCCTGTTCTATTATCTCCAAATACAGCCTGAATATTTGCAAATATATTGTGACCAATATTTCTTCCAGATATTGAATATAATGAGGCTTATTTATTATACTATTACTAATAAGTGGACTGATTACAGGCACCGGAAAGGAAGGTACGGATGGATAATGTGTTAACCGCCGAGCAGGCTTTTAAAATAGCCTCTTTCAACGGCATAGAAATCTACAGGATCAACACGGACAAGTTTAAAACCAGCAGCATCAATTTCTTTTTTCTTGATGATCTGACTCGTGAAAATGTAACGAAGAATGCACTTCTGCCTGCTGTAATGAGGCGCGGCTGCGAGGCATATCCGACATTTCGCGACATAGCACTGCGGTTGGAGATGCTGTATGGGGCCAGCTTTGACTGCGGCGTCACGAAAAAGGGAGAAAAGCATATTATACAATTTTATACCGAGTTCTTATCGCCCGAATACATACCGGACGGCACAGATTCATTTAAAGCGGCGTTTGACCTTTTGTACTCCATTGTTACAACACCCGTATTGGAGGACGGTCATTTCAGGGAGGACTACCTGAACCAGGAGAAGGACAACCTGAAAAAGCTGATTGAGAGCAGAGTAAATGACAAAATGCAGTACAGCGTGGAAAGATGCCTGGAGGAGGTCTGCAGGAATGAACCCTACGGAATCTATGATTATGGTTTTATAAAAGACCTTGACGCCATCAGCTCTTCAAATCTGATCCAACATTACAGGGAAATACTGCAAACCTATCCGATTCAAGTTTACCTGGCGGGCAGCATCCGGGATGAACAGGCGGAAGAAGTGGTGAATCGGCTTTCGAGCATGAAACGGGGAACATTGAAGACGCTGCGGAACGGATTTACCCCAACCGATACTACAGAGCCCAGGCAGGTGACCGAGACCATGAACGTTACGCAGGGCAAGCTGTGTCTCGGCTTTCGCACCAACACCACGCCCGACAGTGAGGATTATCCGGCTTTGATGGTGTATAATGGAATACTTGGCGGGGGAATTCACTCGAAATTGTTTCAGAATGTCAGGGAGAAGGCCAGCCTGGCTTATTATGCATTTTCACGCCTGGAGAAATTCAAAGGGCTGATGGTGATCAGCAGCGGCATAGAATCCAAAAACAAGGATAAGGCGCTCGAAATCATGTTAAAACAGCTGGAAGACATCAAAAACGGCGAGATCACCGAGCAGGAGCTGGAGGCCACTGTGAAGACCATGGAAACCGGTATCAAATCGCTGAGAGACAGCCAGATGAACATCGTCGACTTCTTTCTCAGCCAGAGTATTTCCGGTACCAATGACAATTTCGACAAAATGATTAAAAAAGTGAGAAGCGTAACCCGTGACGAGGTTGTACGGGTTGCATCCCGTATCGGGCTCGATACGGTTTACTTTCTTACAGCGCCGGATATATGAGCAGCACGGCCGATAACAAAAATTATGGATACAAGGAGTTGGGCAAATGAACATAGAGCGGATCAAATATGAAAGAGCCGGCGAGACGTTGTACAGGTATGAACACAGCAGCGGGCTCGAGGCTTTTGTAATACCCAGAAAAGGGTATTCCAAAAAATATGCAACCTTTTCAACACATTACGGCTCTACCGACAATGAATTTATTATTCCGGGTGACGTCCAGCCGACCAGCGTGCCGGATGGAATAGCCCATTTCCTGGAGCACAAACTGTTTGAGCAGAAGGACGGCAGCGTGATGGATAAATTTTCAAGGCTTGGGTCCAATCCGAATGCCTATACGAGCTTCAACCAAACGGTGTACCTTTTCTCCTGCACGGACAGGTTTGAGGAAAACATGGATCTGCTGCTGAATTATGTGCAGAATCCCTATATCACGGAAGAAAGCGTGGAAAAGGAAAAAGGGATTATAGGACAGGAAATCATGATGTATCAGGACGATCCGGGGTGGAGGGCGTTTTTCAACCTTCTGGGTGCCTTCTACAGCAAATTGCCTGTCAGGATCGATATTGCCGGTACTGTCGAAAGCATTTCAAAGATAGACAGGGATACGCTTTACAAGTGCTACAGCACCTTCTACCACCCGTCGAATATGGTGGTGCTGGTGGTCGGCGATGTGGAGCCCGAGAGTGTTTTTAAACGGGTGGAGGCCGCACTGGAAAAGACCGATGCAAGACCGGCAATCAAGAGAATACTGCCACAGGAACCGGCCGGCATCAACAAAGACTATACGGAACAGGCGCTGGCAGTATCCATGCCCATGTTCCAGATGGGCTACCGGGACAACAGGCTGGAGGAAAACGGACTGGATTGCCTCAAGCATGAGGTGGCTGTAAAGCTCCTTCTGGAAATGCTGATCGGAAAAAGCTCCGGCCTGTATGAGCAGTTGTACGGGGAGGGACTGGTGAATTCGACCTTTGATACGGATTTTACCATTGAAAAGGGTTATGCTTTTTCCGTAATGGGCGGGGAATCCCGTGATCCAATAATGGTAAGGGACAGATTTTGCGAGGCAGTAGAGGGTGCAAAGAAAAACGGTCTGGACAGGGACACCTATGAAAGGCTTCGCAGGGCAATGCTGGGCAGGTATATGAGGCGGTTCAATTCCGTCGAGAAGATATCTCACACATTTATATCGGTCTATTTCAAGGGCGTGAACATGTTTGACTATTTGGAGGTTTATGATAAAATATCATTTGAATATGTAAATGAGATTTTCAGGGAGCATTTTAACCGGGATAATCTGGCTCTATCCGTGATAAAACCAGTATAGGGGGATTGAATAATGAATGTACAATTTCCGGGTTTGTGGGGTTTGGAATTTGAACTGAGAAGATGGGCATTTGAAGTTTTCGGCTTTAAAATATACTGGTACGGCATCATCATTGCGCTGGCTTTTCTCGTGGCTGTACTGCTGGCGGTCAGAAGCTGCAGGGAGTATGATTTGGAACCGGACAACATACTTGATCTTGTGCTGTTTGCGGCGCCTGCGGCGCTTATCTGCGCAAGGCTTTACTATGTCATATTCAGCTGGGATCAATTCAAGGACAACCTTGTTGAAATCTTTATGACAAGAAACGGCGGACTGGCCATTTACGGCGGTGTGATCGGTGCCGTACTGGTCGCGTGGCTGTACGCGAAGAAGAAAAAGATACGCTTTTTCCATCTGATGGATTTTAGTGTGCCTTACCTGATACTGGGCCAGGGCATAGGCCGTTGGGGCAATTTCATCAATCAGGAAGCCTTTGGAACCAAGACGACGCTTCCCTGGAGAATGAACGGTGACATCCCCAATAATTATCTGGCATCGCTGCAGGAAAACCTGGACCTGTCCAAATGGGGCGTACATCCGACATTTTTGTACGAATCCCTTTGGGACATCGCCGTATTCCTGTTTCTGGTTTCCTACCGAAAAAGAAAGAAATTTGAAGGTGAAGTACTGTTTTTATATTTGATACTTTACGGAGCCGGAAGATTCCTGATAGAAGGCCTGAGAACGGACAGCCTGATGCTTGGAAGCATGAGGGTGTCCCAACTGCTGTCCCTGCTGCTGGTGCTGGTATTTACCACAATATTGATCTACAAAAGGGTAAAAAAGGTCAGGGTAGATGAGGATGAACCTGTCGGGTTGGGACAGAGCGAGTACGGTTCACTGCTGATGAAAATGAAGGAAGAGGAAGAGCAGGAAAATACCGTAACAGCAGAAGGTGAAGAGGTAGACTCTGCTGACCATGCAGACTCAAAGCCAACCGTGGAAGAAGCCGGAGAGCCTGACGAAGAAGCTGGAGAGCCGGACGAGGAAGCCGGAGAGCCGGACGAGGATACAACTTCGGATAAGGCGGAGGAATTGTCCGGTGATTCATCCAAAGATGGCGGCGATTCCGCCGAGGAAACGGAAGAGGAGAAGTAAGGTGGAGTCTCAAAAAGTAAAGGCTGAGATAGAAGTTGAAAAGCAGGAATTGGAAAGACTGATGAATTCCGGTGCGGGGTTTAAAGAAATATATGAGAAAAGTGTCAGATTGGACAAGCTGATTGTAGCTTATTACAAGCGTAATTTTGGTTAAGTTGACCTCACAGGTGATGGAATGTATTTTGTTGAGAAAACAAAGGGCACAAATTTTGCAAAGCAATTTGATTATTCGCTTTTTGCGGCAGTCCTCATTTTGTCGCTCATCGGCGTAGCTGTGTTGAAAAGCGCGATCGGAGATACGGGTGTCAGCGGAACGTGGCTCAAACAGGTCATATGTCTGGCCATCGGTATTGTACTTGCAGTTACGATCAGTGCCATAGACTATAAAGACTTTAAAACGCTGGGAATTGTGCTTTACCTGATCAGTATTGCACTGCTGGTTCTCGTGCTGTTGATCGGCAAGGAGGTTAACGGCAGTAAAAGCTGGTTGGAGGTTCCTGTCATCAACAGGTTTCAGCCGTCTGAGCTGGCAAAGGTAGCCTTCGCGGAGGTCGTTCCGATTTTTTTGGAACGGCTGAAGGAAGGGCAGAATATCGCCAAAAATGCGGTGAAATTTCTTATATATGCAGGCCTGCCCATCGGACTGGTCCTGCTGCAGCGCGACATCGGCACAGCCATGGTGTTTATTGTTGCCCTGGTGGTCATGCTTTTCATATATGGCATACCTTACCGGTATTTTTTCATCGCATTGGGTACATTTGCAGCATCGGCGCCTGTGTTATGGTTTTTCGTCATACCCAACAGATACCCTCATATCAAACACAGAATCATGACCTTTATCTTCCCGGAGCTGGACTTACAGGACAAAGGCTTGCAGGTTTTCCGCTCGAAAATGACCATCGGATCGGGTCAGCTTTTCGGAAAGGGTCTTTTCCATGGTCTGCAGACGCAGAATAGCAGCTCGGTCGTAAGCAGCTACAACGTTCCGGAAAAGCAGACGGATTTTATCTTTTCCGTTATAGGAGAAGAACTGGGCTTTATTGGCTCAATGATCGTCATAGCGGTCATCTTTTTCATTCTTCTCAGGTGTATTTACATTGCTATGAATTCCAGAGATGCCTACGGTTCCTTCATGGTCATCTGCATTACCTCCATGTTCGGTTTTCATTTTATTGAGAACATCGGCATGTGCATCGGTGTGCTGCCGGTCACCGGGATCCCGCTGCCTTTTATCAGCCAGGGAGGAAGTGCAATGGTGGCAAATTACCTGAACGTAGGAATACTGCTCAGCGTATCCATGCGAAGGAAGAAGGCCATATTCAACAGCTCGCAATAGGGGCTGCAGTAAAAACGCAGCATGCTGTCCGGTTTGTGGTCATGGAATAAACGCATAAAAATACAGGATATACGGAAGTCAGGCTTAGCTGGATGCGTTAAGGAATACCGTTTAAATGCAAGCTGCATGTAACCTGCCGGAACACCTCGATATCAGGACATAAAAATACGGAATAAAAAAACCAAAAGGGACGCTTCCCGTGCGCCGCCAGATACAATGGCTGCAGGGAACGGTCCCTTCTTTTGTTTTTGTTTACATTTATCACGCCCTTTTCATCCTCTATGCAAATCCGGCATTACATTGGACTAGGACCATTTACCTATCTTTTAAAATAATTTCCATTTACATCTTGAATATTATTAGAATATGCACTAAAATAGTAGACAAGTGGTTCGAAGTGGGTGAAAGTGGTTGCAAATTGCAAGAATGAGGTGAAATGATTGTTCTATGGTGAATTTCAACACACGATAGATCCAAAGGGCAGGGTGATTATTCCTGCTGCCTTCAGGGCGGAGCTCGGTGAGAAATTCATGATAACAAAAGGGCTTGAGGGATGTCTGTTCATTTTTTCCATGGCTCAATGGAACAATCTTGTAAGCAAGCTGGAGACACTGCCGCTTTCAAACAATAACGCACGTGCTTTTAACAGGTTTTTCTTTTCAACCGCCTCGGAGTGTGAACTGGATAAAAATTACCGCATCCTGGTACCGCAAACGCTGAGAGCCCATGCGGAACTCGAAAAGGACATCAGCATCATCGGAGTTGGGACAAGGGTCGAAGTATGGTGCAAGGACAAGTGGGAAAAATATACTCAGGATGATAGTCTCAGTCCTGACAGCATTGCCGAAACTATGGCCATGCTAGGCATATGACGCCGGCCGGACCACGGAGGAAATGCGGATGAATTTTGAACACAGACCCGTTCTGCTCGATGAATGCATAGAAAGCTTAAATATAAAAAGCGACGGATTTTATCTTGACGGTACATTGGGGGGAGCCGGACATTCCCTGGAAATTGTCAAAAAGCTGGACAAGGGTACGCTGATTGGAATAGACCAGGATGATTTTGCACTTGAAATATCCGGAAAAAGATTGCAGGAGGCAAAAGGGAATGCCAGGGTGGTTCTGATCAAGGGGAATTTCAGGGATATGCCGAAATTGCTCAGACAGCACGGAATTGACAGCGTTGACGGAATATTGCTGGACATAGGCGTATCTTCCCACCAGCTTGACGAAGCGGAGCGAGGCTTCAGCTATCAGCAGGATGCACCGCTGGACATGCGGATGGACAGGACGGGTGCGCTGGATGCCGCTACGATTGTCAATACATACGACGAGAAAGTGATAAAGGAAATCATCCGGGATTATGGAGAAGAGAACTGGGCCGCAAGGATCGCATCGTTTATCGTAAAAGCGAGAAACGAAGAAAGAATCAGCACGACAGGACAGCTTGTAGACATCATAAAGGCGGCCATACCGGCACAGGCCAGAAGAGAAGGTCCCCATCCTGCCAAAAGAACGTTTCAGGCACTGAGAATCGCAGTGAATGACGAACTGGAGGCGTTGAAGGAAGCACTCGACGGCGCCGTCGGTATGCTAAAGCCGGGTGGAAGGCTCAGTGTCATTACATTCCACTCACTGGAGGACAGAATTGTAAAAAATGAATTTCAGGCCAGAGAAAAGCCCTGTACATGCCCGCCATCATTTCCGGTATGCGTGTGCGGCAAGAAACCGGAACTGAAAGTTCTGACAAAAAAGCCCATACTGCCTTCGGAAGAAGAGCTTGAACAAAATCCGAGATCCAGGAGTGCCAAGCTCCGGACTGCACAGAAAATTTGATTTGGAAACCAAAGATTAAGTATTAAGATACATGGGACAAGCCCAAAAGTACATACGAAAAAAGCTGTAAAAACACGGAAGATGAAAAGGAAAGTGTACAAAGGAAGAAACAGGCGGGAAATACACAAAAGATGAAAACGGAAAAATACAAAGGATAAGTTTTAAGAAACAACAGGCTTTACGCTGCCGCCGGCATTTTCATGAAAATGGTTTCGGCGGTCGTTAAGCCCCCGGGCAAAAAGGCAGGACAGGATACAAAAGCAGGATACCACAAAGGAAAAAGGATCAAACTCCGGAATACAAAAGAAATGATTCTGCTGCAAGGATTGAAACAATGGTTTACAGCAGAATCAAAATTGACAAATGAAAAAAGCCACAAAAGAAAAAAAGATGCCGGGGGCTGTCCGGGAGGCCGGTCCTCGGTATTACTTTCCAGTAAAATCATAAATTACTGTCGAGGTGAATACAATTGTTACAAAAGGATTATGACTATGTTCACGGTTCAACCGCAAGGCAGCTGCAATATGATGTTTACGAAGAAAATACAGTCTTAAAGGAAAAAAAACGATACAAGAACAACAGAAAAATAAAATTTAAACTCGTACTCTCCATACTGGCGGTATTTGTTGCCGGCCTGACGGTGGTTTACAGGTTTGCCGCCATAACGGAATTAAGCTATCAGATCAACCAGAGCGAAAAAACGTATAACGAATTAAGAAACGAAAACTCCATACTAAAGGTACAGGTAGAGACACTGACAGATTTGACCGACATCAGGGAAAAGGCTGAAACAAGGCTTGGCATGCAGAAGCCGGATAAAAGCCAGGTTGTATACATACAGGTACCGAGAAGTGATTATACCGTGGTTATGAATACGCAAAGCGGGACGGAAGAAATCGGCGGCAGTACGTTGAAGCTATTCATCAACAAAGCGGCAAGTCTGGTCAGGCTTTTTGAATGATCATGCAGCATGCCGCCTGGGGAGGAATATGTTCTGAAGTTTACCGACAGAGAATATATAGACTGTGGATGAGTGTAAAATTATGTTTTGCACGGTCTATAGTCTTTTTTGTTAGGTATTGAAAAAAACAGGGGAAGCAAAACAAAGCTACGAAGCTACAGGAGGGGTCAAATTGGCTACACCGGGTCTTGGAATAAAAAAGCGTCTGCTTGTCGTATTGGCGGTATTTGCAGTGATTGTCGTCATCCTGATGGGAAGGCTTGCCATTATACAATTTGTACAGGGGAGCGAGCTGCAGAAAAAAGCTTTTGTACAGCAAAATACCAGCAGAACGATCAGCCCAATCAGAGGCACCATCTATGACAGGAACGGAAAGAAGCTGGCCATCAGTGTGCAGGTGGCGACCATTGCCTGCAAACCCAGTGACATTGCCGGGAGCAATTCCAGATTATCCGCCGATGAAGTGGCCGACGGACTGGCACCAATTCTGGATATGGATCGGAATGATCTGTATAAGCTGATTACCAAAAAGACCGGTTATGTAACGCTAAAGAGGAAAGTCGACAAGGAAACGGAAAACAATGTAAGGAAGTGGGCTGCCGATAACAAGGTAAAGGGCATTTATATCAACGAGGACGCCAAACGATATTACCCCAACAGCAACCTTGCCGCCCAGGTGCTGGGCTTCACAGGGGATGACAACCAGGGGCTGCAGGGCGGTATTGAGGACGTCATGGAAAAGTACCTGAAAGGTACCCCTGGAAAGATACTCAGCGAGGTGGATGCGAAAAGCAGGGCTATCCCCTTGAACAGCGAAAAGCGTATTGATGCCCAGGATGGCCTCAACGTAGTGCTGACAATAGACGAAACGATTCAATACCTCGCCTCCAAAACACTGGACAAGGCAATAGAAGATTACGACGTCAAGCAAGGGGCTGTCGCTATCGTGATGGATCCCAGGAACGGCGATATACTGGCATTGGTGTCAAAACCGGACTATGACCTGAACAATCCTTATTCGCTGCCGTCCAACGTGGAAGGGCTCGATGCGGCAAACTGGATTGAAAGAAGCACCGATACCGTAAATATTCTGAGCAAGACAGTGTGGCGCAACAAAGCCATATCCGATACCTACGAGCCCGGCTCCACTTTCAAGACCTTTACAACGGCAGCCGGAATTGAAGAAGGGATTGTCACTCCCGACACCATCACAAACGACCTTCCGATCAAAGTAGCCGGCTGGCCGAAGCCCATTTACTGCTGGAGAAAGGGAAGGGAGCACGGTACCGAAACATTCCGCGAAGCGGTGTACAATTCCTGTAACCCTGCCTTCGTAAAGGTAGCACAGTCACTGGGACTGAGCCGTTTTTACAAATATGTGGACGCCTTCGGCTTCAATGATAAAACTGGTGTCGAACTGAAGGGTGAAGGAAAATCCATGTTCCAGAAGGACCCGAAAGAAATTGACATGGCAGTTGCCTCCTTCGGGCAGAGGTTCACAATTACGCCCTTGCAGCTTGCAACCGGCTATACGGCGGTTGTAAACGGTGGAAAGCTCATGAAGCCAAGGCTTGTAAAGGAATTGACCGATTCGGACGGTAATGTGGTAAAGAAATTTGAACCTGAGGTTGTCCGGACGGTTATTTCCAAACAGACTTCCGATACGGTAAGGAACATACTGGAGGGTGTTGTGTCCACTCCCAACGGCACCGGCCATAACGCCTATGTCAAAGGCTACAGAATAGCCGGTAAAACCGGTACGTCACAGACTACGCAGGAGGATGTGCACATCGCTTCGTTCTGCGGCTTTGCGCCTGCAGACAACCCGGTTATCATCACACTGGTTGTGCTTTTTGACCCGAAAGGTGATACATATATGGGCGGAGCGATCGCTGCACCCACGGCAGGGAAAATCATGGAGGATGTGCTGAATTATCTGCAGGTGGAAAGGAAGTACAGCGACGAAGATCTTCGGGTCATGGCGAAAGAGGTATACATACCGGATGTGCGTAAGCTGTCGGTGGATGAAGCGGTGAAAAAACTCAAGGCAGCCGGTTTGAATTATAAAATAGAAGGAAATGGCAACAATATGAGCAACGTTGTGGAGCAAACGCCTAAACCGGATGCGGTCGTACCGGAAAAATCGGTTGTGATATTATATACCTACAAGCCTGAACA
>JAEZMC010000062.1 GCA_023435805.1 Bacillota bacterium
AGGACATACTCCAAAAAGAGACGTTCTGCCGGATCCGATATATAACGATAAAGTCGTTACGAAGCTGATCAATAATATCATGCTGGACGGCAAAAAGGGAGTAGCTCAGAGAATCTGCTACGATGCCTTTGACATCATCAAGGAAAAAACCGGTAAGGACCCGCTTGAAGTATTCGAGCAGGCGATGAACAATATCATGCCTGTACTGGAAGTCAAGGCCAGGAGAGTCGGTGGTGCAACCTATCAGGTGCCCATGGAGGTCAGGCCCGAAAGAAGGCAGGCCCTTGGTCTGAGATGGTTGACAAACTATTCTCGCGCCAGAGGTGAAAAGACAATGAAGGAAAGACTTGCAGGCGAAATTATGGATGCTGTCAACGGACAGGGCAGTGCCTTCAAAAAGAAGGAAGACACCCACAAGATGGCAGAAGCCAACAAGGCTTTCGCTCACTATCGCTGGTAATTAAATTGAACTTATCGAGGAAGAAAGGAGGCAATTATGCCCAGGCAATTCAGTTTGGAAAATACAAGAAATATCGGTATCATGGCTCATATTGATGCTGGCAAGACCACTACTACTGAGCGTATCCTGTTTTATACCGGAAAAGTGCATAAACTGGGAGAAGTTCACGAAGGTGCAGCAACCATGGACTGGATGGAGCAGGAGCAGGAAAGGGGTATAACCATAACCTCTGCTGCAACGACAGCGCAATGGAAGGGTCACAGGATTAATATTATTGATACGCCGGGGCACGTTGACTTTACGGTCGAGGTCGAAAGATCTCTGAGAGTTCTCGATGGTTCAGTAACACTTTTCTGTGCAAAAGGCGGCGTTGAACCGCAGTCTGAAACCGTTTGGAGGCAGGCTGACAAATACAACGTACCTCGCATGGCGCATGTTAATAAAATGGATATTATGGGTGCGGATTTTTTCAATTGCATCCAGATGATGAAAGACAGGCTTAAAGCAAATGCTGTCCCGATTCAGTTACCTATCGGCAAGGAAGACAATTTCCAGGGAATCATAGACCTGGTCACCATGAAGGCTTCATTCTACAGGGATGATTTGGGCAAAGTAGTAGAAGAGGGCCCGATCCCGGCAGACATGGCCGATGTTGTTGATAAATATCGTAACATTTTAATTGAAGCTGTTGCTGAACAAGACGAGAACTTGATGAATAAATACCTTGAAGGTGAAGAACTGACCGAAGAGGAAATACGTGCAGGAATCAGAAAAGCCACCATCTCTGTAAGCATCATTCCCGTAACTTGCGGATCATCTTACAGGAATAAAGGCGTACAGCAGCTTTTGGACGCAGTCGTGGCCTACATGCCTTCACCGCTGGACGTACCCGCAATCAGAGGGGTTTCTACAGACGGAGAAAACGAGCTGGAGAGACCGGCAGACGATGAAGGACCGTTTTCGGCACTGGCGTTCAAGATCATGGCAGACCCCTTTGTTGGCAAGCTGTGCTTCTTCAGGGTTTATTCCGGAAAGTTGAGTTCAGGGTCATATGTGTTAAATTCCACAAAGAACAAGAAGGAACGTATCGGACGTATCCTTCAGATGCATGCAAACCACAGGGAAGACATCGATATGGTATACTCCGGTGATATTGCTTCTGCTGTAGGTCTTAAGGATACTACAACAGGAGACACCCTTTGCAGCGACAATGCACCGATCATACTGGAGTCCATGGAATTCCCGGAACCTGTCATTCACATCGCAGTTGAACCCAAGACCAAAGCCGGGCAGGACAAGATGGTGCAGGCTCTTATGAAGCTGTCTGAAGAAGATCCGACGTTCAAGGCACACACCGATCCGGAAACAGGGCAAACCATTATTTCCGGTATGGGTGAACTGCATCTTGAAATCATCGTTGACAGAATGATGAGAGAATTCAAAGTGGAAGCGAACGTTGGACAGCCCCAGGTTGCCTATAAGGAAACCATTCGCAAGGCAGTCAAGGCAGAAGGTAAATTCGTCCGTCAGTCAGGCGGAAGAGGACAGTACGGGCATTGTGTACTGGAAATCGAACCGCAGGAACCCGGAAGCGGATATACCTTTGTCAATAAGATTGTCGGCGGAGCTATTCCGAAGGAATATATTTCACCGATCGACGATGGTATTCAGGACGCTATGAAAAACGGTGTTCTGGGAGGCTATCAGGTGCTTGATATTAAAGTCACTCTGGTAGACGGCTCCTACCACGAAGTCGACTCGTCTGAAATGGCCTTTAAAATCGCCGGTTCCATGGGCTTCAAGGAAGGCTGCCGAAAGGCGGATCCGGTATTGCTGGAACCTGTCATGAGGGTGGATGTCGTTGTGCCTGAAGTGTATATGGGAGATGTCATGGGCGATTTGAATTCCCGCAGAGGCAGGATTGAAGGCATGGAAAACAGAAACGGCGCGCAGGTTATCTCATCGCACGTACCGCTGGCCAACATGTTCGGATATGCTACCGAGCTCCGTTCAAGGACACAGGGAAGAGGCGTTTTCACCATGCAGTTCAGTCACTATGAAGAGGTTCCCAGAAACATTCAGGAATCTGTTTTAAAGTAATTTTATTATAAAACATTCATTAAATTCATTCAGTTATTTACTGAACAAGGGAGGAGATTTAATAATGGGTAAGGCTAAATTTGAAAGAACAAAACCCCACGTTAACATTGGAACGATTGGTCACGTTGACCACGGCAAGACTTCATTAACAGCAGCTATAACCAAGGTGCTCGGCTTCCAGGGTAAAGCCAATTACACAGCTTATGACCAGATCGACAAAGCTCCGGAAGAAAAAGCAAGAGGAATCACGATTTCAACCGCTCACGTTGAGTATGAAACAGAAAACAGGCATTATGCTCATGTTGACTGCCCCGGCCATGCCGACTATGTTAAGAACATGATCACCGGTGCTGCCCAGATGGATGGCGCCATCCTCGTTGTTTCTGCAGCAGACGGTCCGATGCCCCAGACCAGGGAGCACATCCTCCTTGCCCGTCAGGTTGGCGTTCCGTATATCGTTGTATTCCTGAACAAATGCGACATGGTTGATGACGAAGAACTCATTGAGCTCGTTGAAATGGAACTCAGAGAACTGCTCAGCGCTTACGAATTCGACGGTGACAATATTCCAATCGTAAGAGGCTCCGCACTGGTTGCTCTTGAAAGCACTTCAACTGATTCGAATGCAGCTGAATACAAGCCGATCCTGGATCTCATGGCTGCTGTTGACAGCTTTATTCCTACTCCTGAAAGAGCTACAGACAAACCGTTTATCATGCCTGTCGAGGACGTATTCTCCATCACCGGCCGTGGTACGGTTGCTACCGGCAGGGTAGAAAGAGGAATGGTTAAGGTTGGAGAAGAAGTTGAAATCGTTGGATTGATGGATGCTCCGAAGAAGACCGTTGTTACCGGTGTTGAAATGTTCAGAAAGCTTCTTGACCAGGCTGTTGCCGGCGACAATATCGGTTGCCTGCTCAGAGGCGTTCAGAGAACGGAAATTGAAAGGGGCCAGGTTATTGCAAAACCCGGTTCAATCAAACCTCACACACACTTCAAATCACAGGTTTACGTTCTGACAAAGGATGAAGGCGGCAGACACACTCCGTTCTTCAACGGCTACAGGCCGCAGTTCTACTTCAGAACCACAGACGTTACCGGTGTTGCCGAGCTTCCTGCTGGCGTTGAAATGTGCATGCCTGGTGATCATATCGAAATGACCATCAAGCTCATCACTCCCATCGCTATGGAAGAAGGACTCAGGTTCGCTATCCGTGAAGGTGGAAGAACTGTTGGTTCCGGTACTGTTACAGGTATCATCGAATAATCCGAACACAAAATGAAATGAAAGAACCGCTGGTAAAAGGCGGTTCTTTTTTTTTGCAGGTCAGGCTGGCTGGTTTCAATTGGCATGCGGATCAGAGTGGAAAAAAAAACAGGACGGTGATATAATGATGAATTGGGTGATGGATGGAATGACTGCCAGGGTGACATTCATCATTATCGCAAGCGATGCTTTGAATTGTACGGAAGGGCAGCTGCTGCATTGAAGGCTAAAGCCGTACCTGCTGCAATTCCCGGACCCGGAGAGGAAGGAAGGCGTGACTGCCGGCCAGACCTTAAAGGACATCGGATTTCTGTTTTACTCCGTACTACGCTGGGTAATAATACAGTTGATTGCACAGCATGGCCTGCGAGGTAGGATGCTTGCAGCCCGCAGTACAATCCAAGATTTTATTCAAAAGGAGATATGGTTATGATAGAGATAAAGAAGAACATTTACTGGGTCGGAATAAAAGACTGGGGGCTGAGACATTTCCATGGACACGAGCTTTCAACCCACAGGGGATCCTCTTATAATGCTTATATCATTCGTGATAAAAAGACAGTGCTTGTCGATACGGTATGGTATCCCTACCAGGAGGAGTTTACTGAAAAATTGGACAGAGATGTGGGCTTGAGCAACATCGACATGATCGTCATTAACCATAATGAACCGGATCACGGCGGGAGTCTGGGATATTTGCTGGATCACCTTCCGTCACAGGATATTCCCATTTACTGCACCAAAAACGGAGCAGAAAATATAAAAAAGCATTTCCACAGGGATATGAACTTTCAGATTGTGAAAACAGGCGATACCATTAACATAGGTGAATATGATCTGGTTTTCGTTGAAATGCAGATGCTGCACTGGCCGGACAGTATGCTGACCTATGTAAAAGGGGCTGCCACGGCGCTTTCCAACGATGCCTTCGGTCAGCACTATGCCGCTGTCTCACTTTTCAATGATGAAGTAGATACCTGCGAGCTTTACCAGGAAGCGATCAAGTATTATGCAAACATACTGGCACCCTTCAGCCCGCTGATCAAAAAGAAGGTGGAACAGATCAGGGCGATGAACCTTCCGATCGATATGATTGCGCCAAGCCACGGCATAATATGGAGAAAGGATCCCATGCAGATCGTTGACAAGTACTACGAATGGTCACAGAATTATCATGAAGGCTATACCGATATTATATATGATACCATGTACGAATCCACAAGAGACATGGCAGAATCGATTGCAGCAGGCCTGGAGGCCGGAGGAGCCCTTTACAAGCTTTACAACGTGGCGTCGTCGGATGATAGTGATCTGATAACGGATATTTTCAAAGCGCAGGGTGTCATCGTAGGCAGCTGCACGGTAAACAATACCGTGCTCAGGCCGACGGCCGGACTGCTGGAAGAAATCAAGGCACACAAGTTCAAGGGTAAGCTGGGCGCGGGCTTCGGCAGCTATGGCTGGAGCGGCGAGGCATCCAAATTAATCAGCTCCTCGCTTGAAGCGGCCGGTCTGAAAATAGTTCAGGAGCCATTGAGCTTCAAATACAGGATGACCGAAGATGAACGCAAGCAATGTGTAGCATTTGGCGAACAATTCGCAAAGGCAATGCTCGAAAAATAAACATAGTACGTTAATGGCCGGAGGACTGGAACCCTCCGGCTTTTCTTTGCAGCTGTGCCAACTCGTAAAATTTTTACTCCTTTTTGTTGATAAAAGTCTACTTGCCTTCATATGAGCGGGGTGATAGTATAGGCGTAAGAACATATATGCGGGGTTTTCATGATGCCTGTATTGAAAAGGTCAGGGAAATGGATTCGCAATCTATCCCCGGCTGCGGTTCGGGAAATCGCAGCTGTTTTCGTCATCCTTACACTTGCCGTTGCGCTGATCCTGCCCCAGTTTTTTAAGGACAAGGAAACTGCAAAGCTTCAACAGGAAACCAGGCTGACGGACGGTTTTAAAAGCTCTGCGCCCGAAATGCAGGGAATGGATTCAGCCATATTGGAAAAAGCGCCCGGCTTTCTTGATGACACCTCCGTCTTAAGCATCCTGATTGTACGCAACGGGAGCATTGTATATGAAAAATACTTCGGCAGCGAGGGCAGCAACAACATCTTTTCCATAACAAAAAGCTTTATTTCCTCCTTAACCGGCATAGCCATACAGAAGGGCTTTATACACAGCGTTGACGATACGGTGGAAACGTATTTGCCGGAATATTTTGACGAGCTTCAGGATAAGCGCTGGAAGAAAATAACCATCCGGCATTTGCTCACCATGACGCCGGGCTTCTGCGAAGACCTTGACAGTTGGACCGCCACTCGGGACTGGGTAAAATCGACTTTTGAGCTTCCATTGCAGTATGAGCCCGGTGAGAAGTTCCAATATGCCAATTCCGCAAGCCACCTGCTTTCAGTAATACTGACGGAGGCAACGGGCATGAGTACAAAAGATTTTGCAGACCTGCACCTGTTCCGTCCCCTGGGTATTGCCAGCCCGCAATGGGCTACCGATCCGGGAGGCTATTATACCGGGTATGCCAATCTCTACCTGAGTACGCGTGAACTGGCAAAGTTCGGGTGGTTGTATCAGATGAAGGGTAAATGGAACGGTATTCAGATTTTGCCTGAGCAGTGGGTTGAAGCTTCCACAAAAGTACAGTATGATTTTAACAAAGAGACGGATACCGGCTTTGAGAACGGTTACGGATATAAATGGTGGATTAGCGGAAAAACTGGATACCACACATATTCCGCATTGGGTTATGGCGGACAGAGCATCACTGTCATACCCGACCTGGGGCTTGAAGTGGTCATTACCTGTATGCCGGGCACACTCTCTCTAACTGACGGGCAAAGGGAACAACTGATAAAGGATTATATCATCCAATCAATCACAGACAAACGCGGAGGTGGATAAAATTGGAGCTGTCAAAAATCAAGAAGCTGGCTGAGGCAGTTCAGGCAAATATGTCAAGTGTGCTTGTAGGACTGGATGACACCATCGGTCTGGTGCTTACATCGCTGCTTTGCGGCGGACATGTCCTGCTGGAGGATGTGCCCGGCGTAGGGAAAACCATGCTGGCTAAATGCCTTGCCAGATCCCTCGACTGCGATTTCAAAAGGGTTCAGTTTACACCGGACCTGCTTCCGTCGGATCTGACCGGAATTAACTATTTCGACCAGAAACAGGCTGAGTTTGTTTTTAGACCCGGACCTGTATTTTCGAATGTGGTACTGGCGGATGAGATCAACAGGGCTACCCCGAGAACGCAGGCGAGCCTCTTGGAATGCATGGAGGAAGGGCAGGTTACGGTGGACGGTGTTACCAGGAAGCTGCTGAACCCGTTTTTCGTCATTGCAACGCAGAATCCGGTGGAAACACGCGGCACCTTCCCGCTGCCGGAGGCGCAGCTGGATCGTTTTTTCATGCGTCTGCGCATGGGATATCCGTCTGTGGAGGAGGGCAGAGAAATATTGCAACGCTTTAGAGGCCCGGATCCGACTACAGCTTTGAAAACGGTGGTTTCGGGCGGAGAGGTGACGGATGCCCGGTCCTCGTTCTCTGTTGTGCATGTTTCAGACGCTGTTGAGGGGTATATCGTCAATATTGCGGAGGCGACCAGGAAGGATGAAAAAATATCTCTGGGAGTAAGTCCCAGGGGCACCATTGCCCTGATGAGGGCAGCGCAGGTCACTGCGGTCCTGGATGACCGGGATTATGTTACTCCCGACGATGTAAAAAAAGTGGCGGTTCCGGTTCTGGCGCACCGTCTCATATTAAAAGGCCATGGAATCGCCGGCGGGACGGACCAGGCGGAAGCGGCAGTCCGTGATATTTTGAAGCATGTTCCCGTACCTACCGAGGAGATTTGAGGTGAATTGATGGACGTCATCGCACTTGCCGTAATATTCGCCTTTGTTCTGGGTTTGCAGTCATTTTTGCTCTGCAGGTATTGCTTTCACAAGCTTCATTATAGGTGTGAGTTCAGTGTTACCGAAGCACATGAGGGTGACATCATTTATCTAGTCGAAACGGTATACAACAGTAAGCTGCTGCCTGTGCCCTGGTTGAAGGTGGATATCCATTCTTCGAGATGGCTGGATTTCGCAGGGACCTGTTCCGTTATCGCACAGGACAGCAGGAGGGTGACGAGCAGCTTTACGCTCAGAAGCTATCAGAGGATCACCAGGCGGTGGAAGCTGAAATGCCTGAAAAGGGGCATGTTCACTACGGAAAATGTAACATTGGTCAGCGGAGATCTGCTCAATTTCAGAGTGGTATCCATTCCCGCGGCTGTGAATGCATGTCTAATGGTCTATCCCGAAATCCTGGATCTGGAGGAGCTATTTACGCCGGTTAACTTAATGCAGAGCGACAGGGTTGTGAACCGGTGGATCATCGACGACCCCTTTATGGTTGCGGGCGCAAGAGAGTATACTCCCGGAGATCCGCTGAACAGGATCCATTGGCCGGCGTCTGCACGCTCCGGAAGGCTGATGGTCAAGAAGAATGAATTTACCTCCCAGAGAAGTCTGACGGTACTGTTGAATATGCAGTCGCAGCTTTATGAACATGCCGATACCATTAATAAAAGTATTGTTGAAATCGGAATCAAGACAACCGCTACATTGCTGGACAGAGCGCTTAAAGACGGGACACCCGTCAGGCTCGGGACCAACGGCTGTGTTTCCCAGGATGCAAGGCATGCGATATTTACAGGTGAAGCGGCGGACAGAGAACATATATCCGGACTCTTTAAAATACTTGCCAGGCTGCAGATGAAAAATGTGAAAGATTTTGAAGCGTTGCTGGATGATGTGCTGCCAGTTGCTGAAAACACTGAAGTGGTAATCGTTACAGCTTACTTGAGCAAAAGGATCTGTGAGCAGGCGGATGAACTGGAAAGGGCAGGGAATACGGTAAGCATCCTGCTGCTGGACACGGTTTACGAGTATGGCGTGAAGCCTGCTCTGGCCGAGTTGTATGTCATGGCGGACAAAAAGGGGTTTGAATTGCGGGAAGGAGCGGAAGAAGCATGAAATTTCCCGTCCGGTTTACCTTGTTGAAAATACTGGCTGTATCCGCTGCCGGCATCGCTTTCTATTCGGGTACTGTCACCGTCCGCGTTGTTCTGTTTGGAATAGACGGGGGATTGTTTTCTTTCCTTCTGTTTGCATGCATCCTTCTTTCGGGGCATCTGGCAGGTGGAATATTCCTGTCCGAAACACCCGGTTTTGCATTAAAGACTGCAAAAACAAAGTCTGCCGGGTTTCTCTCATTCATGCTGCATATAAAGAATGGTGCCCGTTTTATGTCCGCTGCGGCTGCCTGGCTTATTGTTCTTTTGCCGATACTGGCTTCTTGGGCTATTTACAACCGGTACGGCGTATGGAGGGTTGTTTTTGAAGCGTTTATTGCCGCAATTGCCTACGGCATGGCACTGAAGCATTCACAGCTTGCTTTTATGCAAATCATGGGCAACGCGACCGTGTATACGGGCTTTATAGTTTTGGCAGTCTGCCTGGAAATACCTTACTTCAAAAGCGATATGACATATCTCAGGCCCTGGCTGTATGCAGCCTCCTACCTGTTTATTTTCACCTATCTGATTCTGAGGAATCAGGAGGATATTGACAGTAATATTTTTGACAAAAAGCATATTGAAAAGTCCATACTGCCTAAAAATCTAAGACGGTTTAATACGTTATCGGTATGTGTTGTATTTTTGGCGGTAGTGCTGTTTTTCAACCTGAAACCGGTCATCCTGTACATGCTGCATATACTGGGCAGATTCGTGATGGTGGCGGCTTCCGGTATTTTATGGCTGATGTCGCTGCTCTTTCCCCAGCAGGAATTTGTCCCGCAGGCTGGTGAAGCACCGCAGGCTTTCAGCTTTTTCGGGAATGCTGTTGAGCCTGTCCGGCCGTTTAGGAATCTTATGTACAATATTGCAAAAAACTTTGTCATTCTATATGCGGCATACAGGCTTCTACTAATAGCCGTCAGAAGGTTTCCCGCACTTGTGCGGAAAATATCCGGCCTTATAAAAAAGCTGCTGTCTCTGCAAAAAGGTTCAGCCCCCTTTGAAAACTCGGACTACAGCGATGAAGCCGAAACAGTCAAACCTGTCCGGGAGCAGCGCCGGCAGGTTAGGAAACGGCTGAAGGGCAGCAGGAAGGACCTTAAAAGTATAACGGATCCAGTGGACCGGGTGCGTTATATGTATGCCTCTTTACTGGTTATGCTGAAGCTTGCAGGGATCCGTGCGGAAAAAAGCGATACAGCTGCAGAAATCTTGAAAAAATCCATATCCTCGGGTTTTATATTAAATGAATTGGTACCTTTCACCACGATTTACAACCAGGTGCGGTATGGCGGCAGAATTCCCGATAAGGAAATGCTGATACGGGCGGAAGGGCTTTTCAACGGAGTTGCTGATGAAATCCGCAGGAAATAGACAGAAAGTCTGGAGGGATAAGAATGAGCAGGTATATGGGACAAAAATCCATTAAAACCGGTATGCCGCCGGGGAGCCTTGTTCATATTGGCAGCCGAAAAACCGAAAATGCTGCGGTATCCGTTCTCGAATTTGATGAAAGCACGTTGAAGCATATTCATGTCGATGACCCGGAGGATC
>JAEZMC010000086.1 GCA_023435805.1 Bacillota bacterium
GTTAAAATCATGATCGAAAATTGCCCGATGGAAGGCTGGCAGGTACCGGGGCTTCCCGGAACCATATCCTTTACACCGGAGCTGTGGCGTGAAATGTTTAAAAGGATTCCCAGCAGGAATTTCGGGCTTAATTACGACCCTTCCCACCTTCGCTTCCAGCTGATCGACTACATAGCGCCGGTGGCGGAGTTCAAGGACAGGATCTTCCATGTGCATGCAAAGGATTCCGAGGTATTTGAGGATAAACTGGCATGTTACGGCGTGTTCAACAAGCAGCTTGAAGGCGAAGGCACCGGCTACTGGCAGTTCCGTATGCCGGGCATGGGTCAGGTGGATTTTCCGGCAATGATCAAGGCGCTAAAGGAAATCGGCTATGACGGTGTGCTGAGTATAGAGCACGAGGATCCCCTGTACGAGGGCAGCGAGGCAAAGGTAAAGGAAGGCCTGCTGCTGGGAAGGGAGTATTTGCAGAAGCACATATAAAAACGGTTTGCAAAAATCAGTATATTGTATCGTGTTACAAAAAGGCGGGGTTGACCTGCCTTTTTTGTTGACGGTGAGGATATTGCGGTGCTCATTTTAATTTGTACGCTGGACTCCTTTTATTTCTTATAATAGAATAGGAGTGTACATCATAAAATTAAAATTGTTAGATTAAGTAAATGATTCTGTTGAATAATGGCAGGGATGACTTGAATTTAACAAAAGATAAAGGCAGTTGATACACATGGCGGAATTTATGTGGGTTTGGAGTTTTATCAAAAAATACAGGCATATTTTTCTCACGGCGATAATCCTGGTTGTTGTGGTGAATCTTCTGAACATGATCAACCCCTATGTTCAGGGGATGATCGTCGATCATGTAATCAGCAACGGGCAGTCGGAAATGCTGCTGACGCTGGCCATGATCATGATCGGTTCTACACTTCTTAAATCAGTTCTCAGATATATTTATCTTTACATGTTTGAATACATATCCCAGAGTGTGACTTACAATGCCAGAGAGTCCATTTTTAAAAGGGTGCAGGAGCTGGATTTCGAATTCTTCGACTGCACCAAGACCGGCGACATCATGGCAAGAATGACCGGAGACCTGGAAGCGGTCAGGCATTTCACCTCCTATGTAATCTATTCCATATTTATGAATACGATTACGTTTATTTCCGTTATGATCATCCTTTTCTCCATTCATGCAGCCTTCACGCTGATTTTGCTGTGTGTCACGCCGTTCATCGGTATCCTGACCTATAAGCTGGCCGGCAAGGTAAAGCCTGCGTTTTCAGCGATCCGTGAGCAGTTTTCCAGGCTAAATTCCGTAGTGCAGGAAAATATCAGCGGAAACAGGGTCATAAAGGCATTCGCCAAGGAAGATTACGAAATATACAAGTTTTCCAGGGAGAATGAAGGCTTCAGGGACAGGAACATTGAGGCCTGCGGAATTTGGTCAAAATACCTGCCGGTATTGGACTCCCTAGCCGGTGCGCTGTCGGTGGTCATTATTCTGGTCGGTGGCATCATGGTGATCAATGACAGCATTACCCTGGGAGAGCTAGTTACGTTCAACAGCTTCATCTGGGCGCTGAACAACCCCATGCGGATGGCGGGCTGGCTCATTAACGACACCCAGCGGTTCGCGGCATCGGCTGATAAAATCATGACGCTTCTGAACAGAGAACCAAAAATAAAAAGCAAGGAACAGGCTTTGGCCGGGAAAAAGCTGGAAGGGCGGGTGGAGTTCAAGGAGGTCAGCTTTTGCTACGGCAGCACATGCGTACTTGAGAATATCAGCTTTAAAGCCTGGCCGGGACAGACCGTAGCGATCATCGGCCCGACCGGCTCGGGTAAATCCACACTGGTCAGCCTGATATCAAGATTTTACGATTGCACAAAAGGCAAGCTGCTTATTGACGGGAGGGACATCCGGGATTATAAGCTGAGGCAGCTGAGAGAGAATATAGCTGTGGCGATGCAGGATATTTTCCTGTTTTCCGATACGATAGAAGGCAACATTGCATACGGCGTACCGGAGGTAACGCTTGACAAGGTCGAGCAGGCGGCCGGTATGGCGGGCGCGCATGAGTTTATCACCGGTTTCAGCGAGGGCTATGATACCATTATCGGCGAGCGCGGCGTTGGCCTTTCGGGAGGGCAGAAGCAGAGGATCGCGCTGGCAAGGGCACTGATCAAGGACCCGTCCATCATCATTCTGGATGATACAACCTCCAGTGTGGATATTGAAACAGAGCATGCGATCCATCGGACACTCAGGGAATTTTACAAGGACAGGACTGCCTTTATCATAGCTCACCGAATATCCTCCGTTAAAAATGCAGATCTGATCCTGGTGCTGGATTCCGGAAAAATTGTTGAACGGGGAACGCATCAGGAGCTGCTGGCAATGAGAGGTCATTATTACAGTGTGTTTATGAACCAATATGGTGATTTTGACAAAAAGCAGGATAGCCAGGCGGTCCGGACGGCGAACCGGTGGACGGAGCCGGCGCAGGAACGGGATAGTGGAGGTTTGTATGGCAAGAAACAAGTTTGATATAGATGAGGAACTGGATTCCGGATTTGACTTCAAACAGTTAAAAAGGCTACTGGCTTATTTAAAGCCATTTAAGGGAAAGGTTGCCGTTACCGTGCTTCTGATGCTGACTTCCAGCTCGCTGGCACTGCTGGGTCCATACCTCGTCAAGGTAGCCATTGACTCGAAGATACCCGACAGGGACATACCGGGCCTGGCAATCCTTGGCTTGATTTACCTGGCAACGCTGATATTCAACACCATCTGCATGAAATACAGAATCAGGACCATGACATTTATCGGGCAGAGCGTATTGTACGATATCAGGAAGGATCTATTTGCACACCTGCAAAAGCTGCCCTTTACCTATTATGACAGCAGACCCCATGGAAAAATTCTTGTAAGGGTGGTCAACTATGTCAATTCTCTGAGTGATCTTCTATCAAACGGCATCATCAATTTGATTACGGACATGTTTACGCTGTTTGCCATTATCTGCTTCATGCTGTATCTCAATATCAATCTGGCGCTGGTTTGCCTTGCCGGACTGCCGTTTCTGGTCACAGCCACCCTGCTGATAAAAAACGCCCAGCGCCGCGCATGGCAGAAGGTCAGCAGAAAACAGGCCAATATGAATGCCTACATACATGAAAGCATCTGTGGTATCAAGGTAACACAGTCCTTTGCCAGGGAAGATGAAAACCTGAAAATCTTCCAACAGCAGAGCAATGAATACAGGGAATCCTGGATGGCGGCGATCAGGGTGCAGTTTCTTATGTGGCCCTTCATTGATATTATTTCCGTAGCCAGTGTGGTGGCGGTATTCGCCGCCGGTGTGAGCTGGCTGGGCACGGGTGGGGTCACAGTGGGTATCATCATCGCCTTTATCAGTTATATCTGGCGCTTCTGGGAGCCTGTGAGCAATCTGGGCAATTTCTATAATGCCATTATTAATGCCGTAGCCTACCTGGAGAGGATATTTGAAACGATTGACGAAAAGCCCACGGTGGCGAACCTGCCGGGAGCGGTTGAAATGCCTCCCATAAAGGGTGCCGTTGAGTTTAAGGACGTAGTTTTCTGCTACGAGCAGGATGAGATCATACTGGACCATGTCAGTTTTACGGTAAAGCCGGGTGAGACCGTTGCACTGGTTGGACCAACAGGCGCGGGAAAATCAACGGTTGTTAATCTGGTAAGCCGGTTTTATGA
>JAEZMC010000095.1 GCA_023435805.1 Bacillota bacterium
TTTCCCATTCGCTGCAATCCGGGTGAATGCTGCCGAAAGGAATGATCCGGTCACTTTGTATACCGGCCGCCCACCGGTTGATTTTAAATGTCTGCTGCGGCTTCGTAGCAATGCTGAGCAAGACTGAATGTTCCACTCCCGATGTTTCCATCGAGGCTTCAATCCCCCGGATCGTACCGTTTACCCTAGGCGTAACGCAGGATGTCTCAGATAATGCCGATATGGCTCTTTCTGCGATATCATCAGGAAAACAGTGCACATGAAAATCTATAATCAATTGACTACACATAACCGTAAATACCCCTCACCGATACCTCTCCCGATATCAACTCCCTTACGATGCCGTCGCTGCACGCAACGGACAGCTTTCCGTCCTCCGTTATTTCCACCGCCGTACCGGAATAATTCACGTCTTTCAGCCTGAAGCTTACTTCACGGCCCAATGTAACCGAGCTGTCGCGCCACATTTCAAGGATCTTTTTATTGTTGTCGGTCAATACAAGCTGCACGATTCCGTCCAGCTGACGCAAAACGGCACGGACAATGTCCAGTTTGCTGAAATCCGGTGCTTTCCTGATATCGTTATCAGACTCCTCACCCGCAGCCGTCTTCAACGAGGTGGTCCTGTCACGCAATTCTTCGGGAAAATCCTCCCGTTCATGGGAGTAATTGATGCCTATGCCGATTACCAGATAATTTACCCTGTCCGCTTCGGAATTCATTTCAACCAGTATTCCACAGAGCTTTTTCCCGTTCAGAACAAGGTCATTGGGCCACTTGATCCCGGCCTTCAGGCCTGTAACGGTACGAATGGCGGCAGACACGGCAACGGCAGCAGCCAGAGTCAGAATTTGCGTTTCTGCGGGAGCCAGCGGTGGTCTTAGTACTACGGATAAATAGATTCCCTTGTCCGAGGGTGAAATCCATTGTCTGCCAAGCCTTCCCTTCCCTTCGGTCTGCTGTCCGGCAATGACCGCGGTCCCGTCAATGCAGCCTTCGGCAGCGAGCCTGCGGGCAATATTATTGGTGGAATCCACTGTATCAAAGTAATATACCTCCCGCCCCACAACGGAGGTATTTAATTCTTGTTTTATTTCGTAGGCGTTAAGCCTGTTCTCGGAGGATAAAAGCCTGTAACCTTTCCTGGGTGAAGCTTCAATGTCGTACCCTTCCTGTCTGAGCTCTTCGATGTACTTCCAAACGGCGGTTCTTGATACACCAAAACGTCTTGCCGCTTCTCCGCCGGAAACATAACCCGGCATGGCATCCTTCAGATATTCCACCATCCTGTATTTCATATCCTAATACCTTTCCATATCCGGTATCCTCAACGTATATACCCTTCCATCCCGGGTATCCGTGAAAATGGCCAGTCCGGAGCTCTCATCCTCGACGCACGATGCCTTCCCCTCTTCACACAGCCTTTTGAAAAAGAAATAGAGCAGCGTATCGTCAAGATCTTCATGCGCATCCCGGAGAACCTCAAATATGTTGTTAAAATACAATTCCTGCGAATTGTTATACAATACGGGTGTGTCCAGGCCTTTTCCGGAGATGCTGATATGCTCGCCGATCACTGTTCCCGTAACCAGACATTCCGGAAGGCGATAGCTTCCGAAAACATATTTTTCAACAGGAACTATGGAGCTGTAATATTTCTCCATGACCTCCGGATATACGAGACCGGCCTCATATAGAAGGCTTTCAGCAACGAGACAATATTTTGGCTGAACCTCCAGCTTGAGACATCTGTACTCCGGCGACATATATTTCCCGTAATGATCCCTGGGATTTAAACAGGCGGAGATACATTTTTTTCTTTCGCCCTCCAATACTATTTCGCGGCTATACCATTCAGAGAGTTTTAAACCGCAGTCTACTGCGTTTTCCGCCTTTTCGGCAGGTATATAAAAATAAACCTCAACCATGCCGTTCACCTCCGACTGCATGCTATTTCCCGGTATTTGCCTTGCCGGTTGCGTGCTCAATCCTGATTCTGCACAAATGCATTTTATCCAGCGCCTTGCCGGCATATTCAGCTGCCTGAGCCATTTGTCCCGGTGTATACTTTTCGCAGATCGCCAGGGCAGCTGACAGCTTTTCTTCGCGGTCCTCTATGAAATCAGCTCTTCCAAAGGCCACAGCGCTTTCATATTCTGTCGTAAAGTCCTCGGGTATAATTTTTGTTTTTCCTACCGCCGTAAAGCACACTCTGTTATCTCGCATGATGTTATCCACCTTATGCCCCTGCTGTGCACAGTGAAAATAGATGTTATCACCTGAAAGAGCATGGGAAACTGCAATGCAATAGGGGCTCCCATCCTCCGTTACGGTTGCCAGAAAACCATATTCGCTGTTTTTTAAAATATCATAGGCACGCTCTTTACTGATTTCTCGATCTTTTCTACGCATTTCCCTCATCTTGCTGCAGCTCCCTTGTATAAATATTAATAATCTTGTATAACCTGGCAAAAATGACGAAGTATTGCATCTGTCGACATTATTTCCTGGGAAATATCATTTTCCGCAGCAAAACCGGTCGATGCAATTAAATTTTTCTCAGAATACCGGCTATATCCGAAACCTCAACAGGCCTTATATTGGTGGCGGTGCTTCGCTGCGTCATAGTAATTACGGCATACCGGGCAATTTCCTCCTCATCAAGGACAGGCGCTTTTCCCAGCATTGCGGTCATTGCTTCTCCAAATGCATCGATACTGTCCAAATTCATCAGTTGAAGCAAATGATCAATTCTTTCCGCCGCATACTCGTAATTGAACCGCAGGTATTCCGTCATCAGGAAGCCATTGGCCTTTCCGTGGGGAATTCCTTTGAAATAGGTCAAATTATAACCTGCGCCATGTACGATGGTGGTACCTGTGTGGGAAATAACCATTCCGCCCAGCATGGATGCGTACAGCAGGTTCTCCCGATCCTCCCGGACGATTTTCCCGGACTTCAGGTTTTCCAGGCACTGCCCGAACAAGCGGATGCCCTCCTGGGCCAGGATATCACTGGCAGGTGTCCTTCTCTTTCCCAGATATCCCTCCATACAGTGGGAAAGTGCGTCAACAGCCGTATTGATTGTCACTTCCAGCGGCTGGCTTTCCGTATAACGGGGGTCCAGAAATGCAATTACCGGAAACGTATCCGCATTGCCAAAGCTGACCTTTGTCTGAAGATCGCTCCGGGTCAGTATGGAATACGGGGTTACTTCACTGCCTGTACCCGCTGTGGTTGGAATCGCAACGACCGGCAGCGGTTTATTTGCGAAGCGGTTGGTGAACAGCTCGGTCGGCTCCATGTCATTCACCGCCAGGACTGCCACTGCTTTTGCAGCATCCAGAGGAGAGCCGCCGCCAATTCCGACGATAAAATCAACCTGCGCTTTTTTAGCCGCCATTCCGCCTTCTTTGACCGTATCTGTTGATGGATTGTTTTCCACTTTGTCAAAAACGGAATAGGAGATATGCTGCTCGTCCAATACGCTGCAGATATCGGAAAGCGCTCCGCTCTCCCTGGCGGAACGGCCGCCTGTCACGATCATCGCTTTGCTTCCGAGTTCTGCAAGCTCACTGCTGTTTTGGGCTATACAGCCAGTGCCAAAATATGCTTTTGTCGGCATATGAAATTTGAATTGCATATCAAACACCTCTCTTCATGACCTCCCCTCCGAAGGCTTTCGGTACGCTTCACAACTATCGACTCTGGTACGCCGGGCTTATCCGTGTCACCTTCCACATCTTCTGAACATCACTGAATTTGTATCCGGGAACCGTTTTCTGCAATCGGTTAAGGGAGTATTATTACTATCATTATAATATATCCAAATCCAGTAGGAAAGGGATGAAGGCATTTTTACCAATCGTATGCCAACGGACGATGATTTGTGTGTCCTGCCTGAGAAAACTTTATTGACACACCAACAAGCATATGTTACATTTAACATATGTTCAATGTATTATGAGGTGGCATATGTCAATTGAAAATTCCATTCTCGGATTGTTAAGTTGGAAGCCTGCGACAGGGTACGAATTAAAGAAGATATTTGAAGAATCCTCCATCCTCTACTGGTCGGGCAACAACAACCAGATTTACAAGGCATTGTCTGCTTTATTGGACGAGGGCTTTGTAACATATGAAGTACAGCATCGGGATGGAGCGCCTTCCAGGAAGGTGTATACGATTACGGAGGAAGGTATGATGGAGCTGAATAAATGGGTAATGTCCGCGCCGGAGGCTCCCGAGTTCAGAAAACCCTTCCTCACGCAGCTGGCCTGGGCCGGCGCGCTGAAGGAGCATGAGCTCGATAGCTTGCTTGCTGGCTATGAAAAGGAATTGATGATACAGCTGCTGATGGAACAGGAAAAGAAGCGCCGGCGTGGTTCTTCCCAGGGCAGGACCGCTCTCGAGGAATTTTTGTGGAACAGTATTACGGATAACATCGTTTCTTCCTATAAGCATGAACTCAGCTGGGTGCAGCAACTTCGGAACAATTTGAGTCATATTGATAAAGTAAAGGATATGAATAATATGAAATATGAAATAGTGGAAAAGAACCATATAAAGGTTTTGGAAGTGTTTTCAGCAGAAGCGCCCATTCGTACCGAACAGGATGCGCTTGATCTGATTGCTCTTTGCGGTGAACATGACAGCAGCCTGCTGCTGCTGCATGCCGCTGTTTTTTCAGATGACTTTTTCCGTTTGAGAACAGGGCTTGCTGGCGCTGTCATGCAAAAATTTGTGAATTACGGTATAAAGGCGGCTGCGGTAATACCTGCCGACCTGGCGAATAGAGGAAAGTTTAAAGATATGATGCTGGAAACAAACAGAGGCCCCGTCTTTAGAATATACTACAACCGGGATGAAGCGGAAAACTGGCTGGTTGGCTCTATGTGAAAATTGCTTAGGGAGTCATTGAGCGATCAAAAGCAGTATATCCAGCTAGGGCAGTAGCGCCGGGGCTGTTTATTCCGGTTGTGTTTCGAAGCACCCTCTTTGTGCTTTCTTTTAACCAAATTGATCGAACTCTGAAGTCCTGTCTCACGGGTATTGCAGCCGACACCATCGGCTGAGTACCAGGCAGCTTGACGCTGAAGCCGGAAACACAACCTCCACAAACAACCCCGCCGCTCCCAGCGGTAAGCAGATAAACCGCTTCAAAGCC
>JAEZMC010000103.1 GCA_023435805.1 Bacillota bacterium
GTCTATTTCTGCGTCCGGATTGGTTTCATCATTTGCCAATCCCGCGAGAAAATTTCCTCCAACCTCGCTTCGGCCTTCAATAATCATCTGCAGATTAGCCTCCGACGGGTAATTTCCACAGACCAGGTACCCCGTCGGCATTCCCACGGTTACCGTTCTGTGACCGTTGCAGAATTGCCTATCATCATACATTTTAAAAACGGAACCCATGGAATGATCCTTGATGGAAAATGCGTAAATGATAGCATCTGCAGTCTGTATATCGTTGCGCAGAAAATCATCAAAACCATCCTTGTAAACACATTTTCCTGTAGCAGCACAATTAAAGCAGCCTAAACATCCTCCGCGCAAGGGATACTCGGAAATATTAACTATGCGGCTTTTACGCTTTAGAACAGTTCTAAACCTGCCAATCATATCATTAAGCTGCTTATCGTCCCTGGCGCTATCCGTAACGATAACTACATCCCCGCTCTTTTGATGCTGACGAGAGACAGCCGTCCCAACCGGAAGATGCGCCGGAGCCGCAGGGTGTGCTGGGATGGTTTCATATACATCGTGCTCCATGCACCAGAACACATATTTAAAAAACGCTATAGCGTCCTTCCGTCCATTTTCGGTCAGGAGGTCATCCATATCCGCTGACAGCCCCTTAATAAATTTCATTCCAAGATCCTGACAGTTCTCCTGAATATATTTATGCGCAGTCACATCATAAAAGTGTTTGGAAGTAGTAACCTGGGTAACAAATTTTCCTGACACATCAAGACCGGACGCTTTTAAAAGCTCTATACACCGATGTAGCTGGCTCGGTGCAATAAAGGTATAAACAGGGTAAGAGAAGATAATCAGATCCGCGCCTGTTATTGCGTCAGCCACAGCTGAAAAATCTTTTTCATAAGATTGAATGTATTGACCAACATGAAGAAACTGATATTTATGCTCCGGAAACTTTTTCTCCAAATATAATAATGTTTGCATTGTAATACTATATTTGCCTTTAGGGCTGCCATTCAATACCAGAACTTTCATGATGTGTCTCCTATCCCTTCCCTTTGTTCCGCTTTTTTCAACCCTTATGCAAAGCGCAATCTCTGCAGGTATTGTATATAATACAACAAAGGTCTGCGACAGTAAAGCTGCTAAAAGATCAATTTATGACAGCCTTTTCCTCCATGAACCCCAACCCGGAATAGCCTTTTGTGCATTACAGATTTCTACTGGTCCACCTTATCGTTTTCTTCTGCAAAACGTCCTTGATCAGGAACGGCAACCTCTTTAAAATGCCGCGAGAGGTAATCCAGATGCGTTGCCAATTCTTCTCCCTTCATTGGCAATCCATGACTTGGAATTGCCCATTCGGGCTTAAGCTCCTTGATATGCTCTACGGATTTTTGTGCCGCCTGCCAATCTGTTGTAAGATAGGCTGGAGGGCCTTTGACTTGTTCTTGCTGGGTCAATACCGAGGCGAAGGATTCCTGCTTTGTGGTTGTAAAGGCATCACCGACTATAAGAACCTTATCCTTTGGTCGGAAGAAGGAAACATGCCCCTCCGTATGTCCGGGTGTGTGTATCCATTTCCAGTCCGGCATGCCCGGTACGCTTCCGTCCTCGGGAAGAACAACAGCCCGGTGTCCTAGATTGATGCTTCTGTGCGGGAAAGAAGGCGATATTTTTGCTACCAGACCTTCATCAACCTCCGGATCGCCCAAAGGGTAATCTTGTTTTCCCGTAATATATGGAATTTCCAGCTCATGGGCATAAACCGGGACATCCCAATGTTCAGCCAATCTGGCAACAGAACCGATATGGTCGAAATGCCCATGGGTTAAAAGGATGGCCAGCGGGCGGCTTTCCTTACCGAAACGCTTTGCTGCTGACTCCAGTATGAAATCATAGGAATTTTCCAAGCCTGTATCGATCAGCACCCAACTATTGCTTCTGCCTGCTATGCAAGCAGTGACAATTGTAAAATGCAGCAGAAAAATATCAGGTAATACCTCCCAAGAGGTGGTGGTTATCTTTGACAGACCATTAAGCAGCCGATTGATCATGACAAATCCTCCTTAGTTGTAATCAAGGCTTTAAAATAACCTTAATGCAATTGTCCTGTTTTTTATCGAAAATTTCGTAGGCATGCTCCCCTTTGTCCAGAGACAGCGTGTGCGTTATAATGTCGGTGGCATCAAATCTGCCTTCCTTTATCAAATTAAGTATTCGCTCTACATAAGTTTGTGCGGGGCATTGTCCCATTTTCAAGGTAACATTCCGCGCAAAGAAATCCCCCAGCGGGAACATATTGTACCGGGCACCATACACACCAACCATGGAAACTGTCCCTCCCTTCCGTACTGCCTGGGTGGCCATCTCAATGGCAGATTTTGAGCCGCCACATTTTTCATTCCTTCGTAGACGATCGCTTTCATCCAGATTCCTCCACAGGCTATGTTAAAATTAGCTTTTCCATCCTGAATGCAAATATTCGCAGTGTGGGATTCAGCCCACGGGCAAGATGAAAAAAAGTGGCGAAGCCACCTTTTTGATCATGCCTGATGCTGAGTTTGGTTTTGCTGATTGGGATTGCTGAAGCTTGCCGGTTCCGCCAACCTTGTTTAAGCAATTTTGCTTAAATGTCGAAACTTAGCAGTTCTCTTTTGGAATATACCATTACAATAACGAGTTGAAGTGCCACGAATACGCTCCCTACGAGTAAACTATATCCCGCAGCTTTCCATCCGTATCCGTAGGATTGATTAACTGTATAATTATAAAACACTCCTATAAATAATCCCGCTGCAATCTGGGGCATATAGTAATACATGTTTTTATGCCTGAGCATTCCCAGCATTTCCTCCGTCGTTACTCCGATACGGTACAGGCCGGACAGCATTCTTTGCTCTGCTTCCCATTCCGCCTTGATCTTGAAGTGGACCATGATATTGGAAGCCCCGCATAATAAAATTACGACAAAAAACATGAGGAATATAAGAAATTCAGATGACTGTTTTGCTGTCGTATAGGCGTCAATCCTGGAGGATGCACTGTAATAAATATGTTGCTCCATTGAATCTACCTGATTCTTTTCCGTCAGGTATTTCTGGACAGAAGCGACTCCCTTCCCCGATGCCTTCCAGTTATCAAAGGAATAAAGCTTCATGATTCCTGCCCAAAACTCACGGCTTTGAGAGGCAATTTTATGATAATCTGCGTCATTCAATATCAAAGACTTATCCGAAAATGTTGGATTTCGGTTGAATAGTATTCTCACATCATATCCCGCCGACCGCAGTTCCATTTTTTCGCCGCCGGCTTGGATATCGACCGACTCCGGGGCGTTCAATTCATGTCCATAGCCGTCCTTCATATCGTATTGAAAAATGGTCATAAACTTTCCTTCAGAGATGTGATAGTCACAATGAAATGCCTCATTTACCTCCGATGCCGGAAGCAGATTGAATGCCTTGCCTCTTAAATAGTTCACCTGTTTTACAGCTTTGACCGATACACCATTTTCATTTAACAATCTTTGAATTTCACGATCCTCCACTTGATTTTTCCCGAATATCTGAGAATAAACCAGGTCATAAGGAGAATAAGTCATGGCATTCTGTAATTGTCCGGGATATAATACCGCGGAGAGCCCCGCAAAAAAAACGGAGAATCCAATCAACCATGCCCCAATGATGCTTATCCTGCTTCGTGATTTGTGATGCTGCCTCACAAAAGAAAGCTCTACGATATGTTTCTTCATGTAATGGGGGAATATTCCAGCGATAAATCGCTCCACAGCTTCAAACTGGGCTATAATCATGCACAAGCCTGTAAACATCAGACCCAGGCTTACGAACCACGCGCTTTCATTTCCGGATTGGTACCCTACTACCATAACCAGAGCTGAAACGATTATGCAGACAACACCCGCCATGAAAACTCCCGTCCATACTTTTCTTTTCCCTTCTGCCCTGAATTTATCCTTCATTAGATCTATAAGCTGTGTTTTAATGAATCCTGCAATGCTTATCGCCAACATAACCAGCACTGTCATGCAATAAAGGATAGCCGTCGCTTTATACGAATCTGCGTTGAATTGCCACTGTAAAGCGGATATACCAATCACATACTGGATGATAAAATAAAACGCAAACGCTATGATCGTCCCCAGGACCAAGCCGCTGATTAATGACAGCCCTGCAATCAAAAGGCTTTCAAGGAGCATATTCCTCAATACTTCCTTTTCGCTCATTCCCAATGTCATTAAAACACCATATTCATATTTTCTCTTTCTCAAAAATGCATTATTTGAATAGGAAACAAAGAGCACAAGAAAAACAGCAACAAATACACTTGGCGCATAAATGTTACTGGAAATCATGGAATCAACAACCCTTGAATCCATAAAGCTTTTATTGGTAAGTATTGCAGCAAAGCTGTAAAACAACGCGACTGAAAAAACATTACACAAGAAGTAAAGCCTGTATCTGCGCAGGTTGGCTGTCAACATTTTCACCGAAATATCATAAAACGTCATCCTGGTCACCCCCAAGGAGCACGAGCATTTCAGTCAGTGAATCGATGAATTTGTTCCTGCTTTCTGTCTTTTCCATTTCTGCAGCAAACTCTCCATCTTTTAATAAAACAGCCCTGTTACAGTAGCTTGCCGCGAAGGTATCATGAGTGACCATCAATATGCTTGTACCAAGTTGTCTATTGATATGGGCGAGATATTTCATAACCTCCCTTGTGGATTTTAAATCCAGGTTACCTGTCGGCTCATCAGCCAGAATAATCGCCGGGTTATTTACAAGAGCCCTGCAGATGGCCGTACGCTGCTTCTGCCCACCGGATATTTCCGTAATATTTTTATCCTGTATTTCTTCTATACCTAAAATCTCCAGGATTTTTCCAGTCTGTTCTTCCTGTTCCTCTGCAGGCCTTTTATCCAGCGCCATGGGCAGCAGTACGTTTTCCTTCACGGAAAGGCT
This sequence comes from Bacillota bacterium, assembly GCA_023435805.1. Lineage (GTDB taxonomy): Bacteria > Bacillota > Clostridia > Acetivibrionales > DTU013 > JAEZMC01. The sequence continues at coordinate 4,983 of JAEZMC010000103.1, forward strand.
TTCAATCAGGTTATAGTCCTGAAATACCATGCCCAATCTTCTTCTGCGGAATATTGCCATATCTTCCTTATTCATATCAGAAAGGTCATTGCCTTCTATATAAACATTGCCTTTATCCGGGCGGTCAATCCCGCTGATGATGTTAAGCAGTGTTGTCTTGCCGCTTCCTGATGGTCCCATGATCGCAACCATATCCCCTTGTTTGACCACCAAATCAAGACCTTTTAATACCAAGGTCTTCTCCTTGCCCCTTAATGTATAGCTTTTCCATACATCTTTCACAGATAGACAATTCATATTCTTGTTAAGCATTTTCCGTCTACCTGGCCAAAAATGCTACTCCTTTACTTAACATTACACAGATTGTACATAATAGCAAATATTACCTTTATTAGGTTATCACAAATATTGTGATAATAAAAGTACATTGCCAGGCTATGAAAGGCACATTAATTGCAAATTGCTTTGTTTGCTTCACTATTTATTTATCCATTTATCTGACCCCTCTTTTATTTCGTTACTGTCCCATCATTGAAGATTGCCTCTTAATCGTCAAGTAATGCTCTGCAGACCTGATTTCATAACTAACCTCCTAAGAAACGGGTTGTACATAGCTGGAGATTTTAGATTTTTAATGAGTAAGTTTAGCTTGATGTCCTTTACCTTCTGTTTATATCTATCCATAAAACCATCTATTCCCTCTTCAAGGCTCTGTGCCAGGTATAAAGAACTTTTTAATGCGTAGCTTATTCCTTCTGCAGAGCTGGGGCTGATTGCACCTGCAGCTTCTCCAACCAGGGCTATGCAATCCCTTCCTGTATAAAACTGTGATACCTTCATAGGCCTGTTGATAAATGCACCATTAATTTTTATCCTGTTATCAAAAATAATGCCTGACTTTGCTAATTTCGTTTTCAACAGATCATACTTTTCCCAGGTATTCTCCCTGGGTCTAAGGGCTGAACCCAATAGTAAATAATTCTCCTTTGGTATTATCCAAGAGTAGAAATCACTTATTTCCTCATCAAAAATTGCTGTGAAATAGGGTATATGATATGGACATTCAAACCATTCCTGAATTGAGATGTACCGTTCAGGAATACTTATATCCTTGCCAATAGACTCTCTTATCCGCGAAAAGGCACCATCAGCACCTACGATCACTCTTGCCCTTGCAGAAAACTCCTGTCTATTATAGATATATCTAATTTCATATCCTCCCGGTATGTCAACAAAGCTTTTAAAAATGGAGTTAAACTTTTTATCAACACCAGTTGGAAGTATGGAAACCAACCACCTATCAAACTTTTCTCTATCCATATTTAAATAGAATCTCTGATATAGCCTTTCCAAACCATTTGTTAAATCGATGGTTCTTACAGCAAAAAGCTGCGGATCAACTAAAATATCTTTAGGTATCCCCAAGCCCAATTTCGAAATCATTTTCTGTGCGTCGGGGGCTAATAATCCTCCACAGCATTTATTTGCAAGGCTTTTAGGGTTAATATTATCTAAGTCCCTCTTATCAACTAATAAAACCTTATATTTGTTGCCAATTAATCGTGCAAAACTAGACCCCGCAGGGCCTGCCCCTACTATTACAACATCATACATAAATATACCCTCATAAGATAAGTCCAGGTGCAACTCACAATTTATTACCAATAATATAATATCAAAAGATTTATTGATTATCAATAAATATTTATTGATATTTAATATGTTTTCAATGAAGGAGAGAGAACTGAACATCGCCCATGATGGGCGTATCATAAAAGACAGGCTGTGGGCTTCCTGACTCACAGCCTGTCTTTTTCAGTGTTATATGATCCGCAGCGTATAAGTTATTGCCTACACCTGCGGTAAATCCAAGGCGTTCCACTGCCGCCAGATAGCCCGTGTAGTACTTACCTTTACCTTGTGTTCAGCCATTCCAGAACAGGCGCGAGATTTTCCTCCTTTACGCCGTCAAAACCGTTTTCAATGACAGAGATGGCTTCTTCGAGTTCCTCATCTTTGTCCTTGCGGTTTTTCAGCATCTTTAAAAACATGGACATCATGATCTTATCCATACCCTTTAACTCTTTTATAGGGAAACATCCGCCGCGCAGATAAAAAAACGGTATACCTTCAATCCTGTTCCTTTCAACAACTGTTTGTGTATCGGGTTCAGCGGTTCGTGCGGTACCCGATGCGCAAACAGCTTTGACGTTACGTTTTCGCAGCTTGTCAAGACCCTGTATCTTCCCGGCTTTTATCCAGCCGAGAAAAATGATTTCTTCGCCTTGATTAACCTGTGAAACCTCTTTGACCGCAAATACTTTTAAATTCGTCTTTGCAGCAAGCATGTCGGCATACCTCTTTGTAAAACCCGTTTTTGATTGATAAACAATTACCATTTTATCATAGGCCTCCTCTATCTCCGTTTCAAGCTATCTATCTTATGCCGTAATAATTACGGATCATTCAGTGTCGCCATCGGATAAACACAAACTCTGGCGGGGATTAAAACCTAAATTTGTGAACTCCGAACTCAGAAAGTCAATGCGGGTGGGCGTCACTTTGATAAGGTACAATGTGGCAGGAAGCTTTTTCAGGCTGTCGGCAGAAAGCTTCTTGAAGGCCAGTAGGTCCATGTATTCCTCCGTCCACGGCTCCACAAGCTCTGCGATACCCGAGATCTGCATTCCGCCTAATTTACCGAAGCCTGTATAGCTGTCGTAAATGGCAAGGCAAACATTTTTGTTGTCCTCCAGTCCACGGAACTTCAGACCGCCCTCAGTAAACAGCCAGAATCTCCCGTCTTTATAGTTGTACTCTATGGGCGTGCAGCGGATAAAATCACCGCACCCGGTAGCCAGGGCGCAAGTATTGTGAGTGCTGATATACTTTTCTATCCGGGCCAAAAGCACGTCATCATCCATCCGGTCTGCGTTCCCGTCCTTTTCCATCCAATACGTGGCCGCTTTCTTATAATCCATAAAAACACACCTTCTATGCTATTGCGCTGCGATTCGGATTTACTTACCTAACCTGTTCTTTCACCAGAGTAACACATCCATTCTGCTAACTCAACAATCAATTTCCATTTTCTGTTTATTATTTCCGTCCTCCACGTTTCTGATAATCCTTTTGAATCTCGTCATTCCAGCCTTCCGGCATTATAGAACATTCGCGGAATGTGGCGACCGCTTCACTCATCGCGCGGAAATTGAGTTCAACGCCTTTTTTGTCAGCATGGTAGTTCTGGGCCCGGTCAGCGGCGATCCCGAAGCGGCCGGCGGTCTCTACCGCGTCGATGTTCGCGCCAAGGAATATAAACTCCCATCCGTACTCAGCCCTTTGACGCTCTATTTGAGCCTTGACTTTCTGCGCTGAATACTCCCGGCTGGAATTTTCCTCACCGTCTGTAATAATAACAAACATCACTTTTTCAGCGCGATAGTCTTCGGCGGTGTGCTTCTGAGCGTTGCCGATTTTGTGAATTGTCCTGCCTATCGCGTCAAGGAGCGCAGTCGAGCCACCGACGGAATACTCTTTATCGGTGATCGGTCTGACTGCCTTGATGTCAATTCGGTCGTGAAGCAGTTCGTAACTGTTATCGAATAGGACGGTTGTAATATGGCATTCGCCCTCAACCGCCTTTTGCTTTTCGAGCATGGAGTTGTATCCGCCAATGGTATCGGTCTCCAATCCACCCATCGAGCCACTCTTATCAAGTATGAATACCAGTTCGGTTAATCCTTTTTTCATTGCCATGTCCTCCTCAAGTTTTTTAATAACTTAAGGATACCTCTCCGAGACCGGCAAATGGTCGCTCCGAAAGCGACAAATTACGTTATATGTATGATTCTATCAAATTCTGACAGGCGTGAGCGGCACCAGGTCACTGTATCGCTTACCCTCCCAACAGCGGCTGGTCATACCTGAACAGCATCTCGTTAATCTCAAAGATATCAAATCTACCGTTGACGATGAAGTATTCGACTATAACATCAAACATCTGGCTATGGGATAGTGCAAAACCAGCTCTTTCCAGAAGGTCGTCGGTTTCTTCAAGGGATAGCTCCAAGGCCACGGCAAGTGCGATGGCAGTACGCTTGCTCGGCATATACCCCTTGTTGCTTCTGATCTTGGAGAACAGCTTGCGGTCGAGGTTGGCGCGTTTATAAACCTCAACATCCGTCTTGCCCTTGGAGTCGATCAGCCGCAAAAGTGTCTCGGAGAACGGCTCGTCAAGATTACCAACCAAGTCCTCAATTCCGCTGTCCATCACATCTTCAGAGATTACAGACTTTGGAGCGGCGGCTTCGGCCGTCTGTATCGCATCCATCTCAACCTGTAATAACTGGCCTCGGCGGTGTAAATCAGCAAAACCGCCTATGTAGTTTTCATCAATGAATGCCCTGACCTCGCCGAGTAGCTTCTCGCTTACAGCAAACGCATCCTTGTCGAACACCGCCAGCAATACTTCCATGTCGTGGTCGGCAAGGAAGTCCTGAATTGCAGAGGAGGCAACGCGGAGAGCTTCCGCTTTCGGGTAGCCATAGATACCGCTGGAAATCAACGGGAACGCGACGCTCTCGCAGCTGTTTTCCATGGCGCGTTTTAATGAATTAGTATAGCAGGCACGGAGTAATCCCTCTTCGCCGTGCTGACCATCAATATAGACGGGTCCGGCCGTATGTATCACATACTTCGCCGGCAGCCGGAACCCTGGAGTAATAACCGCTTCGCCAGTCTGAATGGGGGCCAGCTTATCGCAGGCAGCTTGAAGCTCGACGGCTCCCGCCGCTTTGAATATGGCTCCGCAAACGCCGCCTCCCATCTGAAGCGCTGTATTCGCGGCATTGACAATTGCATCCGCTTGAACTTTCGTGATGTCCTGCCGGACTATGGAAAATGACATCGATACCCCTCCGTTTCACCTTCGAGCGAACTATTTCGTTTAAGAAACCTTTGCCTGCTCAATACTCCTCTTCGGAATGAAATCGACCGGTCGGGCGAATCGTTCCTTACGGATCTATGCCACAGCAAAATACAACAGCACAATTATGCCAAGCGCAATCCGGTACCACCCAAATACCTTAAAATCGTGTTTCTTTATATAGGCCATTAAGAATTTAATAACCAGTATGGATACGACAAAGGCGACCGCCATTCCAATCACCAATATCAGCAGCTCCGAACCTGTGAAAGCAAATCCGAATTTCATCATTTTTAAAGCGCTCAAACCAAACATAACGGGAACAGCCAGGAAAAATGTAAACTCTGCCGCCGCAACGCGGGATACTCCTATCAGTAACGCGCCTATAATGGTTGCTCCCGAACGGGATGTACCGGGAATAATGGATAACACTTGGAACAGCCCGATCATTAAAGCAGTTTTGTAGGTGATATCGGATAATTCACCCACAGTCGGAACACGCTTTTTATTCCAATTTTCAATAAGAATAAAAGCTATTCCATAAATAATCAGCGCTGCCGCAATCACGATCGGAGTATGGAGATGCGTTTCAATGTAGTCATCAAAAAGAATGGTTACAATTGCACCTGGGATACAGGCCACCACGATCTTAAACCAGAGTGAAAACGTATCCTTTTTAATAACTGGCTGCGTTTTATCCCTCCACTGGAAAGGAAGCATCTTATTCCAGAACATCACTACAACAGCCAGGATCGCTCCAAGCTGAATCACAAAAATAAACATTTCCTTAAAGGCTTCACTTGCATTTAGCTGCAAAAATTGATCGACAAGCAGCATATGTCCAGTACTGCTGATCGGCAGCCATTCTGTAATACCCTCGACAATACCAAGAAAAATCACTTTTAGTATCTCAATAAAACTCAATTCCATTATGATAAATCCCCCTTTTAAAATACTGTTAAGCCGCAAAAAACGACACCAAAACGGTGCTGCTCAATACCAATAAAGACGGATAGTCCGTACTTGCCAATTTTATCAGAAAACGTGTTCCATGTACATCTTTCCCCTTTACTTAAGTAGTTTGCTGCGCAAGGCTGCAATTTCAGCATCTGTTTGAACAGGGAAATATACAAGAAACCTCGTTACAATAGAAAAAACCTTCGACACCTTCCGTGTCAAAGGCTTATTTTTAAGGTGCTGACCCTGTCAGCTTTTACGTTCATAATCGTTACTCCATAGCATCTTTTAGAGAACGGATCAACAATACTCCTGCTTGACAGTCACAGGAAACCATTGAAACACTTTGGCAAGGCAGAGTGCTCCTCATCATTTCTTCTGCTGTCTCCTCAGTTCGTCAGCCGCTGCCTTCAGCGCCTGTTCCGGCGTCTGGCTCCGGTCCTTGAGGACCTTGAACATCACACTTGATTTTACAAGCTCCTGGGCTGCCGAGTTCAAATCACCCATATTCGGGGAAGGAATCTCGTCCTTCATGCCCAGGAGTATATTGAACACTTTTTCGTTGTTGAAATACGGGTCCGGCTGTTGAAGCTCCGGAGAGTCCCAGACTTCCCATCTGATCGGGTCGAACTTGAGCTCCTGCCAGATCCTGATGTTGCTCTCCTCTGAAAGCTTCGCATAGGCAAGAAAATTCACTGCGTCATCCTGAAACTTGCTTTGTTTCATTACGGCAGTTCCTGAACCCCCAATACCGGCAGACCTCATGTCCCCGTCTTCCCACACAGGCATCGGTCGGACCATTACCTTCCCCTTCAGAGCAGGCATGTATGCAAGGAACCTGCTCATGTACCACATAGGCATGATAAGTGACGCCATTCCGCCTTTGTTCATAAATGTGAAAAACTCCTCTGAGCCTGTCGTTCCGCCCGGCATCAGAATTGCTATTTTATCCTTGTATACCATGTCCTGCATGGATTGTAAGGTCTTGATGTTTATATCGCTGTCAAGAATGACATTGCCATTTCTATCCAGATAATCGGAGCCTCTCTGGATAATCATAGGCCAGAACGGTCTTTGGTCTGTTACCTCAAAGGCAGTCATAGGCTTTCCGGTAGCGGCTGCTACCTTCTTTCCCGCCTCTGTATAATCCGCCCAGGTCCGTATCATGTCTACATTAATCTGAGCCTGGTCAACTAGATCCTTATTGTAATATACTACGGTAGCCCCTACGTGGAAACACACTCCGTAAAATTTGCCGTTTCTGCTGTAAATGTCAAACCTTGACTGCACAAACTTATCCTTTTCAGGCTCGATGATCTTGTTCAGCTCAACCAGCTGTATGTCACCCTTCAGAAAGTTTGAAAAAAAGTTGATGTTGATATCCGCCATATCCGGCGCACCGACTCCGGATTGAATGGCAATCAGCAGTTTGTTATGCATCTCAGCATTGGGATATACAACAACAGTGAGATCGATTGGAGCGTCAGGGTTGGACTGATTCCACAACTCCTTTGTTTTAAGGTAGAAGGGCTTGTGAATATCCTGGAATGTCCACAACGTTAGTTTTACCGGATTGAGCGGTCCCGTTCCGGATGATGAACTGACAGGCTGGCCTGGCTCGCTGCCGGTGCCGATGCTGCACCCGATTGCAGCTGGATACCAAATGAATGTGACGACAAGTAGAGCAATGATCGTTTTTTTCATTTTGCCGCTTCTCCCTTCAAACTACAAGTGTGTGCTGTTCATTTTCTGCAAACCTGCTCATATTCCAAAGGAGTCATCCCCACAACCTCTTTGAATACTCTGAAGAAGTAGTTGTAGTTGTTAAAGCCAACCTTCGCAACGATTTCCTTGAACCTGAACTCGCCATTCTCAATAAGGTTCTTTGCATTTTCAACCCTGATACGGTTCAGATACTCCACAAAACCGATCCCGCAATCTTCCTTGAAGACCCTGCTTATATACGAATTGGTGACACCTGAAAATTCCGCGATCTCACTTAAAGAAATATCCTTTTTAAAGTTTTTGTTCACATACTCGATTACCTTTTTGGTAATTTCACTGTATTTATCGCCGATCTTCATCTTTCCCAGGATTGAAATCAGCTTTTCATACAACCCCATTATCCACTCCTTGATATCCATTACGGTTTCATACTTCTGCATCATGTTGTAGGGTATCTCTTCATTTGTATATATCTGTGAAATCTCCAGTCCTGTCTCTTTGGTGACCTTATTTACTATATTTATAAGCTCGGCACAAATCATTTGGGTTGACTTGCTCCCCAGGCGATTTTTCTGGATTCTTTCAAAAATACCATCAATATGCTGCTTTACCTTTTCACTGTCCAGTTCTCTCAGTGCAGAGGTCAGGTTCTTTTCATCCCTTATGTCCAGGCACAGGAAACCGTCTTTGTTGTTCTTGGTTGTATCTTCAATAAAAATGCTGTTTTTCCCCTTATAAAACTTGTCCTTAAGCATGAGGTCTGCTTCCCGGTATGCCTTTGAAATCTCTGATATATCATGACAGACTTTGCTTACGCTGAAGCAGGCTGACACATTCAGATATTTTTTAATTCCGGATCTTATCCTGTCAATCACTGTAAAAAGGCTGTTATATATGAACAGCATGCTATAGACATCCCCCAGCGAGAAAACGATCACAAATCTTCCTTTTGATATATGCACGATGGTCGCTTTATTCCAATCATTCAGGATTTCCCTGGTCATCTCCAGGAAAGTCCTGGTCAGTACGTCCATTTCCTTGGAAGAATACTTGTCTTCAATGAATGCAAAGTCATCTATTTCTGCTATCGCAACGACAAGATTTTTTTTATCCAGACCTATGCCAAGGGTGGAAATGGAGCTTTCGATTTCATCGTTGTCCGTTATGTCCCCCATTACCAGCCTTTGTATGAACTCCTTGCACAATATGGACTTTCTGCTGGAGAGCTGCTCTGTTATCATAACCTGCTGGCTGCATTCATTTCTGTATTCCATAACAGCTTCACGGGTTGTTTCCAAAATATCGAGGAGTGTCTTTGCGTTCAGATGATGCTTGAGTACATAGTCCACCGCGCCTTTTTTCATACTCTGCCTGACATAGTTGAAATCATCATATGCACTCAGGGCAATAACCCTTATTTGCGGCCAGTTTTTATTGATATGGTCTATCAATTCAACACCGCTCATACTGGGCATCTGCATATCGGTAATCACGATATCGGGCAGTTCATTCTCTATGAGCTGTATTGCTCCGGGTACATTGGCTGCCTCTCCCATTATGTAGAATCCTGCCTTTTCCCAGTCAATTACCGTCTTTAAATCGGTCCTTGAAAAAGCGTCATCATCTACTATCAGTACTTTCAACATCCTGGCTCATTTCTCCTTCCTCAACAACCGGTATGGCAATTTCTACAGTAGTGAACAGGTTCGGTACGCTTTCAATGGTAACCCCGTATTTTTCTCCAAAATAGTGCTTTATCCTTTCATCCACGTTCCAAATACCTATTCCGCTGAGAGTTGACTTTTTGCCGGAGTGCTTGTCCTTCATCAGGCTGTTCAGATCATCCGGAGAGATTCCGATACCGTTATCCGTTATCTTAATACGAAGCTCATTTTCGTGCCTGTATCCCTTCAGTACAATAAGTCCCTGTCCATTCATCGGCTCAAGCCCGTGAATGAGTGAATTTTCTACGATCGGCTGAAGTATGAACCTCATAATTTTAAACTCCATTATACTTTCTTCTATTTCAAAATGAACCTTGAACTTGTCATAATACCTGTAGTCCATAATATTCAGGTAATCTTTAACATATTGAACCTCCTCCCTGATGGTGATCAGTTCACTGCCCTTTCCCATACAGGCCTGCAGCAGTTGTATCAAGGATTTGGTGATGCTGGATATGTTTTCGGCCTTCTGAATGTTCGCCAGCCATCTGACCGTATTGAGCGTGTTGGAGAGAAAATGCGGATTGATCTGTGCCTGCAACGTTTTCAATTCGGCAACCCTTTTCAGGTTTTCTTTTTTCTTCACTTCTTCAATCAAATATTGTATTTCGTTCACCATACTGTTAAAATGAACCGTCATTTCACCAAGCTCATCTCTGGAATCATCCGTCATACGTACTATCAAATTTCCCTTCTTGACATTGTTCATTGAAATAACCAGTTTATTCAATGGTTTTGATATGCTTCGTGAAACCAGAATAGCCAGGAGTAATGCAAACAGGAAGGATATGAACCCCAAAATGACTATGTTTATCCTTATTTTCATTGTTTCGGCATTCAGGTATGAAAAAGGTATAATACTGACGACATACCAGTCAGAACTCGGAATGTAGGTGTAGGCTACCAGACTCTTTTCACCTGTTATCGTGGAATTGAATGAGTACACTCCCTTTTCCCGGTTTGCTACAAGCGCTTCAATAAGTCCGGGATTTTCATACTGCCTGGCGGCATTTATTCCCTGGCCTCTCCCGGATATAACCGTCCCACTGTTGTTCAGTATGAAAATACTCGAGCCGCTTCCAATATTAATGTCTTTAATGATATTTGTTATATATTTTTCATCTATCCGTATGATGATATATCCCAATTCAAAGTCCTGATTCAAGGATTTGAAACTCCTTGCAATCATGATCCCGGCATTTCCGTAATTATTTGCTCTGTACCCCGTATTGTCGGTTTCTTCCTCAGCAGTACTATCCTCAATAGTCCATAAGGGAACTCCGTTTTTAATTTTTGTCTCTCTAATAAGCCTGAATAGATAATCAGACTTGAGCCTGAATTTAAAATAGGTGTCCCCGTATGCGATAATCTTGTCACCTTTTTGGGTATACACCAGAACGTCCGAAACACTGTGAGAAAATGAGAACCTTTTTGCCAAAGTACGCTGAAGCTTGGCCTCGACATCATTTTTCTCCCATTCGCCTATGTAATCATAATTTGCAAGAGCATATTGTACAAGGTCGGAAAACGCAATATCCACACTGTCGTTTTCCAGCTTCATAAGCTCGTTCTTGACATTCTCGCTGACCTGGTTGGTGATCTGTACGGAATATGTGCTGATCTTGTTTTTAATGGCTTCGCTGGATTTATAATAGGCATAGAGACCTGTAATCATCACCGGCACCAGTGTCAAAACCGCAAAAGACACAGCAAGCCTGTATTGAATCCTTGTCCTTCTTAAAAGGCCTGTTAGAAAACTTATGATATGTGGTTTGATAAGACCAAGTCCTGGGCGGTTCCTGGAATTTTTGTATACTATATCCGGCTCTGCAAGCATACTGTACTGACATCCTTTACTGAGAAACGTGTTATATTAGTTGGAATTCTGAATAATGTTCACCTATTTTTTGGCAAGTATACAGTATGGATTCCTACTTAATTTTATCATACTATTCCATTTATTCATACCAAAATTATTTACGGTATAATAGGAGCCTCCATACATCCTCCTTGACAAAAAGATGTACACAGGACTATTGATCGTTCTCAACAGT
>JAEZMC010000106.1 GCA_023435805.1 Bacillota bacterium
TCATAAAACAGTCTCCAACCCATGGCCGCAACCACGCCGGGCAGGACCCATGGCAGTATTACGATACTTCCCACCACCATACGTCCGCGGAAATCCCGGTTCAAAACCAGCGCTGCGGACAGGCCGACAATAAATTGAAAAAGCGATACCAACAATGTCCATGAAAATGAATTAACTAATATATTGAATCTGTTTTTATTGCCGAAAACATCCACATAACCGCTTAATCCGATAAATTTCGGCGCCGGGTTTGTCAGCGAGGTATCCATCAAGGACAGGTAAATAGAGTTTGCCATGGGAATAAATAAGAGTACGATAATAAGCAGAATGACCGGAGCCGTAAATAAGAATCCCAGAAACGGCGAGTCCATATCTCTGCCATACTGGTTTATTTTCAAACTGATCTTTTCAGTAATACTTTTCTTCGATTCAGGCACTGATTTTACACTCCTTCATTATCCGGGCCCTTGACAACCGGGCCAAATTCCGTCGGGGCATGATGTCTTAAATAAGGATAGCAGGCAGGTGAAGACCCGCCTGTTACCCTTCCTGTGTTTTACTTGTTCAGTAATGCATCGATATCTTTTGCGGCTTCATCAAGTGCATCCTTGACACTGGCCTCTCCCAAAAGCGCCTTTTGTGTTGCAATCCTCTGCACCTCGGCTATTTCAGGATAGTTGGGTACCGACGGTCTATAGGATGCCGTCGTCAACTGCTGGTATATTACGTCATCATATTTGCGGTTTTGTTTCAAATATTCCTTTGCAGCTTCCTTGTGAGCTGGAGTAAGCATGGTAATGTTCTTGTTGACATCCTTGCTTGTTGCATATTCGATAAATTTCCATGCCAGGTCTTTGTTTTCGCATTTTTCATTGATACCGATATTGAACCCGCCGAAGGTTCCTATTGACTGCCCGGTCGGGGAAGCCGGCATCAGCGCCACGCCATAATCCATATCCGGCGCCCTGCTTTTTATGGTATCCTGGCCCCATTCACCGTAGAAGAACATGGCTACCTGACCTGATGTAAACAGCTTGAAGGAGTCTTCCTCAGTTCTTCCTACAGTTCCCGGAGGGCTAATTTCCCCGCAGGCCTTCCAGAACTCCAGCGCCTTAATACCGGAATCACTGTTAAGAAGCGCCTTTTTGCCAGCATCATCTACAATTTTACCGCCTGTGGAGAAGGTGAACGCATCAACCATACACTGCACGGCATCGCCGGCTCCTACCCATATGGCCGTTCCGTATTTTCCGTCCTTGGTCAGCTGTTTTCCTATCGTAAGGAACTCATCCCAGGTTTTCGGGGGAGCTTCCGGATCAAGACCGGCATCCTTGAACATCGTCTTGTTATAGTACAACATTGCCCACACGCCTACATCAAAAGGTATTCCGTAGGTCTTTCCCTGATAGCTGCCGGCGCCCCATGCTCCGGGGAAGTAGTCGTCAGCCTTGATGCTTGAGCTCGATAAGCGGTCATCAATCGGTGTTACGAATTTAGCTGCAGAGTACTGGGGAACCCATATCTGGTCGAGGAGCAGAAGATCCGGTCCCTGCCCGCCTGCAACCGCTGCAAGCATCTTGTCCTGCAGTTCGATATACGGGAATGCGGTAACTTCCACCGTACAGTTGTTTTCAGCCTCGAAATCCTCGATTGCTGATTTCTGCGCTTCTTCAATATTGATGTCCGCTTGCTGAAGTGTCCAGAATGTCAGCTTTTGGTCAGTCTTGTTGCTGTCTTGTGCAGCAGCGGCAGTTTCCTTGCTTGTTTCCGCAGCCGGCTGTCCGGATTCTCCGGATGTTTTTCCATTTTCCGCTCCGCAGCCTGCGAATACTCCCACGACCATAACCATCGCCATTATGAACGCCAGAACCTTTTTCAATGACATGTTTGAACCTCCCTTTAATTTTGATGCTCTCATTATACAAGACAGGGGGTTTCATTATAATGATACGGATTCTATATTTGGTACACTATTTTTACTTAAACCGGCTTATGATTTGATAATCCTGTCTCTGTACTCATTTGGCGTGATACCTTCAAAATCCTTAAATATCCTGCTGAAATACTTTTCATTTTTATAGCCGACCTGATCGCTTATTTCATAAATTCTAAGATAGGATTCCGTCAGCAGTTCCTTCGCCTTTTCTATTCTGGCCTTCATTAAAAAATGAGTGAAGGTGATGCCAACCTCATCCTTAAAAAGACGGCTCAGATAGGCAGGGTTCATATAAAGCTTTTTTGCCACAATATCCAGCGATATTTCATCTCTTAAGTGTTCATGGATAAACCGGATAGCGTCATGGATCATTTTTCTGCTGCGCCTGCTGCTTTTGCCGTTAATGCAATCGATCGCTTTTGAAAACAGGAGCAGGAACCACTCTTTAAGTTCCTCAATCGTTTCATAATTTTCAATTTTAACGTTCACATCAAAGCCGTTGGTTTGCAGCGTTTTGTGGCTGAAACCCGCCTTTTCCAGCGAATCGTTCAATACGCCTATCAACCTCAGGCATGTCAGCTGCAGCATATCAAAGGCTGTTTTCCTTTTAGCTGCTTCCGCAAACAATTCGGATAATAACTCCCTTGTTCTCTCGAAATTACCAAGTTCAATATAGTTTTGCAATATATCCTTCTTGCCGGCATCAAAAATATTCTCTTTGCTCAAGCTGTCCATTTCATCAGCGCGAATGATCCGGTTTGTGCCCAGATAGAATTTCATTTTTAAAGCTTCATATGCCTCAACATAAGCTTCACGGGCGTGATGAATATCCTTTTTCAGCGTACTGACGCCGACGCTTACGCAGCAGCCGGTCTCGCGGCTTAGGTCGCTGCAAATGAAAGCGATGTCCTTGATTGAATCCGGAGATATTGTGCAGAATCTCAGCACAAGCTGATCATTTTCATAAAAGCCTATGGAGGC
>JAEZMC010000228.1 GCA_023435805.1 Bacillota bacterium
GTATAAGCAAGTCCCCTGCCGTATTCGATATCAACAAGCTGAACTGGATGAACGGAGAATACATCCGAAAAATGTCCCCCGAGGAATTTCATTCCGTTGCGCAAGTCTATTACAGCAATGCGTTGAAGGAATCCGGAATGGACACCTCAAAAATCAGCAGGCTGCTGCAGCTCAGAACGGAAATACTGTCCGGCATACCAGCTACGATTGATTTCCTTGAGAAGCTTCCGGACTATGATATAAGCATGTATGAAAACAAGAAAATGAAGACCAACCCCGAGAACTCCCTGACCCACCTTAAAGCCGTGCTTCCCGTGCTGGAAGGCATTGCGCAGTGGGAGAACAGCGTCCTGTACAGCAAGGTGGTAGAGTTTGCACAGGAGCTTGGCATCAAAAACAGCCAGGTGCTGTGGCCGATCCGCACGGCCCTGTCCGGCAGAGATGTCACACCGGGCGGCGCTACGGAGCTGGCGGAAATACTGGGTAAGGAAGAGACCCTGAAAAGGATCAGGACAGGAATAGAAAAATTGAGCGGGAGGATTGGACATGCCGGATGAAACATTACGCAATGAGGCGCTTGAAATTGGATCAAATTTTATATATGACCTGGTAAATGAGGATATCGTCAGCGGCAGGTTTGCCAGTGATTCCATCACCACACGATTTCCTCCGGAGCCCAACGGTTACCTGCATATCGGGCATGCCAAAGCGCTGTGCATAGACTTTTTAACAGCTAAAAGGTTCAACGGAAGGTGCAACCTCCGGTACGACGATACCAACCCGATCAAGGAAAGCGTAGAATATGCCGAATCCATGCAGCAGGATATCAAATGGCTGGGGTTCGAATGGGACGGCCTCTATTATGCGTCGGATTATTTCGATACCATGTACGAATGTGCTGTCAGGCTGATCAAAAAAGGGCTTGCCTATGTGTGTGACCTGAGCGCAGATGAAATAAGGGAATACAGAGGCACCCTGACGGAGCCGGGAAGGGAAAGCCCCTACAGGAACAGATCCGTTGAAGAAAATCTGGATCTTCTCACCCGGATGAAGAACGGTGAATTCACGGAAGGGACAAGAGTGCTCAGAGCGAAGATCGATATGGCTTCCCCTAACATCAACATGCGCGATCCGGTCATATACCGTATCATGCGGGTGGAGCACTACAGGATCGGAAGCAAATGGTGCATCTACCCGATGTATGATTTCGCACATCCTATTGAGGATATCATCGAGCATATCACGCACTCGCTTTGCTCATTGGAATACGAAGACCACAGGCCTTTGTACGACTGGGTCGTGAACAATGTCGACCTGGATTTCAAGCCTCGTCAGATTGAATTCGCGCGGCTGAACCTCACCTATACCATGATGAGCAAAAGAAAGCTGCTGCAGCTGGTCAACGAAGGTATCGTAGCGGGCTGGGACGACCCCAGGATGCCTACTCTTTCTGGCCTTCGCAGAAGAGGCTTTACACCTTTCTCCATACGTGATTTCTGTGAACGTATCGGTATCGCCAAAACAAACAGCCTGGTGGATTACGCACTGCTGGAGCACTGTGTCAGGGAAGACCTCAATGCCGTTGCGCCAAGGGTCATGGCCGTGCTCAGGCCGTTGAAGGTGATTATAGACAATTACCCTGCAGACCAGGTGGAATGGTTTGATGTGGAGAATAACCCGGAAAACCCGGAAATGGGTACGAGGAAAGTGCCCTTTTCACGGGAGCTGTATATCGAGCAGGACGATTTTATGGAGAATCCCCCGAATAAATTCTTCAGGTTGGCACCCGGCCGTGAAGTCAGGCTGAAAAATGCCTACTTTATCAGGTGTGAACAGGTTGTAAAGGATGCGCTGGGGAATATTACCGAGCTTCACTGTACGTATGATGCCGCATCAAGAGGAGGCAATTCTCCCGACGGCCGCAAGGTGAAGGGCACCCTTCACTGGGTATCCGCGGCACATGCGCTGAATGCCGAAGTGCGTCTGTACGATCACCTGTTTACCGTACCCGATCCGGGAGCGGAAGAGGATTTGCATTCCATCATCAACCCGAAGTCGCTGGAAGTAATGACGAACTGCAAACTGGAGCCCACTCTCTCCGGGACGAAACCGGAGGAACATTTCCAGTTCCTTCGAATGGGATACTTCAGTACCGACAGCGATACTACACCGGAGAAGTTAGTTTTCAACAGAACCGCGGCCTTGAAGGACACCTGGGGCAAGGAAATGCAAAAGGGCTGATCCACCGTAATGCCATCAGAATCGCAAAGGGACGGCTTCCTGCGCAGCTCATAACCGCGCCGGAACCGTCCCTTTTTATGCTTATTTTAGCTTCTTATTCGATCATTTTTTTGAACTGATCTTCATCTATTATTTTGATCCCGAGCTGCTGCGCCTTGTCAAGCTTGCTTCCCGCTTCCTCCCCGGCCAGTACGTAGTCGGTCTTCTTTGACACGCTGCCGGAGGTCCTGCCTCCGAAGCCCGCAATGATTTCACTCGCCTGCGGCCTGCTGTAAGTGGGAAGCGTTCCGGTCAGAACAAAGGTGAGGCCTTCAAAACGGTTGTCCGAGATCTGGCGTTTTCCTGTACCGGCAAGATTGACTCCCGCCTCTCTAAGCTTCTCTATGGTGTCCTTTGTCTGTTCCTGTGCGAAAAAACGCACGACACTCTGTGCCATGATATCACCGAATTCATTTATTCTGGTAATATCCTCCGCTTCAGCCTTTCCAAGCGCATCCACCGATTCAAAATTCTCCGCCAGCAGCTGTGCGGCACGCAGGCCTATGTTCCGGATGCCAAAGCCGTAAATCAGCCTGTCGATGTTATTCTGCTTCGATCTGTCAATAGAGGCCAGCAGGTTTTCCACCGATTTTTTACCCATCCGCTCCAGATTGATGAGCTCCTCCTTCCGGAGATGCAGGTAATACAGGTCCGCCACCCCCTTGATGAAGCCCTTGTCCAGCAGCATATTCACAATGGCGGAACCCATGCCGTCTATATTCATTGCATCCCTGGACACGAAATGCTCGATGCTTCTGGACAATTGTGCCGGGCATTCAATCCCCATACAGCGATATGCCGCCTGGCCTTCCTCCCGTACCACATCCGCTCCGCAAACAGGGCACTGGGCCGGCATGACAATCTCTCTTTCACTGCCGCTCCGTTTTTCCGGTATGATCTCCAGTACCTCGGGAATGATATCGCCTGCTTTTTGAACCCAGGCCGTATCGCCGATCCGTATTTGCTTGTCCCGGATATAATCCATATTATGCAGCGTTGCCCTGCTGACCGTCGTCCCGGCCAGTCTCACCGGATCCAGTACGGCATTAGGCGTCAATACGCCCGTCCGGCCAACATTCACCCAGATGTCCCTGATCACCGTTTGTTTCTTTTCGGCGGGATATTTATAGGCAGCAGCCCATTTCGGCGTTTTTATAGTACTGCCCAGCAATTCCCTCAAGGCCAGCGAGTTCACTTTTACAACGGCACCGTCTATCTCAAAGCTAAATTCCCCTCTGGCTTCACCTATCTTTTCAATTTCCTTCAAGGCCTCCCCAATATCCCCGCAAACACTGTAGCCCGGACTTACCTTGAAGCCCATCTCTTTCAACCATTCCAGCGTCTGCGCATGGGTATCCGGCGTGATGCCCTCCACCCGCTGTATATTAAACACAAAAATATCCAGCTTCCTTTTAGCCGTGATACGCGGGTCCAACTGCCTGAGCGAGCCTGCCGCAGCATTCCTCGGATTGGCAAACAACGGCTGGCCTGCTTCCTCCTGCTCCTCGTTGATGGCCAGAAAGTCCTCCTTGGAAATGAAGACCTCTCCCCTCACCTCCAGCAGCGGGATCTGCTCCTTTAAAACCAGCGGTATGGATCGTATCGTTCTGAGATTCTGTGTTACATCCTCCCCCACAAAACCGTCACCTCGAGTGGAGCCGCGGACAAATCGGCCGTTTTCGTACTCCAGCGAGACCGAAAGACCGTCGATCTTTTTCTCCACTACATATTCAACAGCATTGCCCACCGCTTCCCTCACACGACGGTCAAACGCCAGCAGCTCCTCCGGACTGAACACATCGTTCAGGCTTTGCATTTGAACAGCATGCTCCACCTTGCTGAAACCGGCAAGGACCT
Source organism: Bacillota bacterium (assembly GCA_023435805.1). Lineage (GTDB taxonomy): Bacteria > Bacillota > Clostridia > Acetivibrionales > DTU013 > JAEZMC01. Next base: position 4,138 of record JAEZMC010000228.1, read on the forward strand.
GTCCTCCTACCCGCTGTGTCGGCGAGTCGGGCGTGACAAGGCCGGGGTGCTCAGCCTCCAGTGCTTCAAGCTCCCGGTACAGCGCATCATATTCAAAATCACTGATCTCCGGATGATCTTCAACG
>JAEZMC010000267.1 GCA_023435805.1 Bacillota bacterium
GTGATTATGATGTACTGGTCGCACAGCAGGATGCGGCGGCAGTGATTACCAGCATTAATAGCGCTACAATGGATATAAGTGCGAAAATACTGTATAACACCGGCATGGCATTGGGCGATATGAGCTCGCCCCCGGATATGGATGCAGTCATGGCGACAGAGTGGTACAAAAAGGTGGATGAAGCAGATGGCAGGCCGGTCTGGATAGATTACGGCGAAGGGATTCAGAGCACCAATGTAAAAAAATACGCACTATCCATGCTGAGGCTCTTTAAGAACTCAAATACAGCTGAAAATGTCGGAATCATCATAGTTGATGTCAGCTATTCGACTATCAGCCGTATTCTGTCTAATATCAAGCTGGGTATGGAGGATTCCACCTATCTGATTTCACCGGAAGGAAGGGTATTGTCCGCAAAGGGTCTCGCTGAAGAAGAAATCCTGGCAGAAAGACCGTTTGTCAAGGAGGTCCTGAAACGCGCAGGAACAAAGGATACCGATCATTTTAGTATCAAGGATAATGGAACCGATCATCTGGTTTCATATAATAAATCCCCCAATACGGGCATGATTGTGGTCACAATCGTACCGAATGCCGTTATCACGGCAGGTGCAACACAAATCATGAAGACGACGATCATAAGCGGCATTATTTTTGTATTGCTGGCAGGTGCGATCGGATTCTTTTTCTCACTGGGAATGACCCTCGCCATGAAATCGATTATGAATGTGATGGCAAAGGCTGAAGAAGGCGATTTGACAGCATCGCTCACGCTGAAGCGCCAGGACGAGCTTGGAAAGCTGGTGGCAAGCTTCAACAAAATGATGGTCAATATAAGGGATCTGGTGCTTCAGAATAAGCAGGCAGCAGAGGAAGTGGCCACCTCCTCGGAGAAAATGGCTTCCATATCGTCTGAATCCTCACGCATATCAACAGAGATAGCCCATGCGATCGTTGAGGTTGCATCCGGATCCTCCAATCAGGCGGCCGAAATCGAGACTAGTGTGAAAAACGTGGCGCAGCTGGCCGACAGTATTACACTCGCGGTTGAGAAGACAAAGGTGATGGAAGCGGATTCCGAATCCATGAAAGAGCTTTCGGATTATGGACTCGGCACAATCAAAAACCTGAACCGCAAGACCGAACAAACGAATGCAATCACATCCAATGTAGTGGAAAACATCACCCAGCTGAACCAGTATGTTAAAAATATCAATGTGATTACCAACGTATTGCGCAGTATAGCCGACCAAACCAACCTGCTTGCACTCAATGCCGCGATTGAAGCCGCACGTGCAGGTGAAGCGGGAAAAGGCTTTGCCGTGGTAGCGGATGAAATAAGAAAGCTTGCAGAACAATCAAACAATCACACCCGCGAGATCCAAAAGCATATAGAGAACATATTCAAGCAGGCACAGAACACCACGGATCTGGTTGGCAAGGCGGAGTCCAGTATCAGGGAGCAGAGTGAAATGGTTTCACAGACAGCCGAGGCCTTTTCGAGGATCAATGAAACCACTGCCGTGCTTGCAGAAAATATCAGCAAGGTGGGCAGCATGATCACGGATATGGATTCCTACAAGGAAAAGGTCATGGCCAGTATGGAAAACATATCTGCCGTGTCCGAGCAGGTGTCGGCATCCACTCAGGAGGTTTCTGCATCAACAGAAGAACAGCTTACCTCCATTGAACAGCTTGACGATATGGCCAGGAAGCTGAACGAGCTGGCAGGCAATCTGATTGCTCAAATGGAGAGGTTTACAGTTTAGCGGCGGACTTGCGGCACCGTAGCGCATAAAATTAAAAAAGCAGAAAAATGCGGCAGCCAACAGACTGTCGCATTTTTATTTCAGTTTTCACAGTTGATTTATTTTTTTCTTGCTTCTTTTATTTTGGCAACAAATTCAGAGGCCAATTTCGTGATGCTTGCATAGTCTCCGGTTTTTGCTCCGGCAGTAAGGCTTCCGCCTGCTCCTACCGCAACAGCACCGGCTTTGATCCATTCGCCGACATTCTCAATGCTGACGCCGCCGGTGGGCATCATGTTGGCCTGGGGAAGAGGCCCTTTAATTGCTTTGATGATGCCGGGGCCAAAGGCTTCTCCGGGGAATACCTTCAATATATCCGCACCCAGCTCCATGGCTTCAACCACGCCCTCGACTGTCATCACACCCGGCATGCAGGGTATCTGGTATCTGTTGCAAAGCTTCAGCGTTTCACGGCTCAAATACGGGCTGACAACATATTGGGCCCCTGAGAGGATGGCAATTCTGGCCGTCTCCGGATCCAAAACCGTTCCTGCGCCGATAATGATCTGACCGGCATATGCCCGGGCCAGTTCTTCAATAACTTTTGTGGCGCCCGGGACAGTATAGGTTATTTCTATTGCGGCTGCACCGCCCTCCAGACAGGCCTCGGTAATTTTACGTGCCGTTTCCGAATTTTCAGCTCTGACCACAACGACGAGCCCTGAATCCGTAATTTTCCTGATGATGTCCCACTTTTTACTCATGCAGTGTCCTCCTAGGCTTAATTTATTTCCGTTTGGGTTTGTATACAATAACAGGCTTCCCTTCTTTTTCTATTATAAGCCTTCTATAGCCTTTTGTCTCTATTCCTTCTTCAATAAATGGATCATTACGGTGATCACCCGGTTAACCGCCAGTTTTTTCTATTATTCCACATTGTTGAATTTTCCCATGAACAGGATGGAGCCCGTTTCGTCATCTGCGATGATGAAGAGGAAAGGCCGGTCCGCAATAAAGGTAAGAGGTTCGGCGTATGCTGTCTCACGCACTTCTACAACGGTTGCTGCTGCAGCCTCACTGCCCTTTTCGTTCACATCGATCACGGCCTTGTGAAGGACATTGCTGATGTAAACGCCATCCCGTATACCGGAAAAATCGGCCGATTCTGTAAATGCCTCTCCCATGCCCAACGCTGTCAGCGCATCGTTCAGATTTTTTATACCGTATTCCAGCTTAAAACGCGGCAGCTGCAACTGGACATCATCCTTTTCCGAGATACTGTTCCTGATCGTCTTCCAGCTTTCAGTGTCCATACCTGCAATAAAATCATTGATTGAAGTGGATTCTGAAGGAAGTATGCAGTACATGGCGATCTTGCCGTTTCCATAAGGCAGCCTGACTGCCTTAAAACCGTCTCCCTGCCCGTATTCCACTTTCCCGTTCCTCTTCATCATCATGACTTCCGAGTCGGTGCCGCTGCCTGTATGAAAGGTAGCTGCGGCAGTGTCCTTTATATCAAATTGCTTTGTCCAGTCCCCTTTAAAATAGATGGCATTGATCAGATACATGATGACATCGGGGGATATGGGTGAGTCGACCATCCTGTCGATTTTCTTCTTTGTGGCGTCCGATATCCACTGATTGATCTGAGCTGCGGCCTCATTCCTGGAAAAATCCAGAAGCGTAGCGGGAGCGTCGAAGATATCCCGGTTGACAGCCAGGAATTCCTCGCGGATAGGCTGCCCTTCCCTGATCCATATGGAATTGCCGATATTCAATTCCACTTTCTTATCAATTTTTTGCAAATAACGCAGCAGATTTTTATAGCTTTCATTGAGCACGGCATCATCCATACCCGTATATCCCAGCGTATCCGCCATAGCTTTTCTCGTTGAAGTGCCGGCGCCCTGATAGGTCATGGTCAAAGCGGTGGAGATGCTGATCGGAGATATGAATATATTCTCCTGTCCATCTTCCTTATCCAATTGCCTGAATATGTCAAACGCAAAACGTGAATTGCCTTCAACAGCATCCGGGCTGATTTTCTCCCTGTCTATTGATTGATTTGAGCCGAAGACAGACAGATTGACAGAGCACCCTGACAGCAGTCCGGTGACCAGTACGATACAAATTAATCCATACCATTGTTTTTTCATGCATTCCAACTCCCATTCTGTATGATGGATTATTAGACGAAATGCGACGTATACTGGTTTCAAATATTGCCTGTCCGAATGTTTTTTATGCGGTAACAGAAGGTATACGAAGATTTTGCGGCAGAACTCAAACAGCAGCGGCACCTCTGCGGCATATAATAAATGGGAAGGATGGGAGTTGTTGAATAGGAGGTATGTTCATGCCAAGAGGCAAAGTCAGGCATATGTTCCCGGGCGGCAATACATCGAAAGGCTTTTACAGCTTCTACAATTATATCATCGATCAGGAGGAGGCAAAGCGGATATTGATCCTAAAAGGAGGACCGGGTGTCGGGAAAAGTACATTTATGAAAAAAACAGCCGCCGAGTTGCTTGAACGGGGCTATGATGTGGAATTCATGCACTGTTCAAGCGACAACGGCAGCCTGGGAAGAAAATCACCTTTTTTCCGGTTTGGTCCAATATGCTGTTAAGTTTCCACAACGATTCTATGAACTTTATTATCGCTAAACACCGGTAAAATATCACAGGATATTTTCTCTCCGTCAACAAATATGGAAATTGCATTGTTTCCGGTATTGAAATATTCGATTTCATAGTGGCAAGCTCTAAATGTCCGGGATACTTTTACATAGTTCCAATTACTGGGCAATACGGGCTTTATCTGTAATCCTTCATATGTTCTTTTAAGTCCCAGAATTCCTTCATAAAAACTTCTCAATCCCCATGCGGAAGCACCGGTCTGCCAGGAAAACCCTACAACAAGCGGCGATGACTTATGCATAAGGTAGCAGTTTGTGAATACATATGGCTCTGTTGTTGTTATAGAACTAGGGTTATTGACTCCGTCAGGAATCATTTTTATAAGCGACTCATATGCTTTATCCTTTCTCCCAACCTTGCAGTCCGCCATAATTTTGAAACCGACGGCATGATTGTAAATACCTCCGTTTTCATAAACACCTGGAAGCATGCCTGACATCCTGCCAACGATAGGATTGTATTCTTCGTAGGTAGGCATGCAAAGGGGAGTGCCGTATTCTGTGTCCATACTGTCAATAGATTTAAGCACACTATCCAGACGATCTGCAGGCACTGCATCAGCCAATATTGCCCAAGTCTGGGGATTCAAATAAATCTTTCCTCCAACGGTACTGTTTTTGTCACCGATTGGACCAAGTTCACTTAATGCTCGCACATAATACTCCCCATTCCATGCAGTCTGATTAGTCAAATCAACAAGCTTTTTCCGATGTTCTTGAACGGCTTTGCCATATTCCATATCACCGAGATAGAATGAAAGCTGTGAAAGTTCGTTAAGAGCCCAGCTTACAGCCATTGCCATGAATATTGATTCGGCATTTTTGTCGGGGATATTGAGTGCATCATTCCAATCGGCATAATGAATCAATGGAAGTCCATGCGGGCCGATGCTGGAAAGCAGCCATTCGACAGCTTTTTTCAAGTGCTCGTATACGGTTGCACTTCCACAGTCAAGATAAGGCACCTGTAAATTCAAAAAATCCGTTCTACCGGTTTCCTTTATCAATTCACAGCTGGCAAGAAGCAGCCACATAGCTGGATCAGAATACAATTTCGGATCGATAGCGGGACTCCAGGTCAATACTGCACTGCCATTACTGTACTGATGACAAAGACATTCATATATTGTTTTTTCTGCAAGTTTACTATCAAAGTTTAAAATGCTCATTGCAACTTGGGCATTGTCCCTCACCGCCTTTTTGCCAATCATACAAAAAGCCACCTGTTTCTGTGCCCAAAAATTCATTATGTTATTGATTTGTTGATCTGGAGTATTGACCCTCAAAGTTCCGAATCTTTTGATACCTTTTGAAACGGCTGATTCGCAAAGGGCTTCCGCCGACTTCAAGGCTGATTTGTATTCCATTATGACTGTAGCTGGATCAGAACTGAAACCTGCGAAATAATATATAGTTTTCTCTTCATTTGATCCCAGTTCAATAATATTTTGAAGTACTGCTCCTCTAACTCTTACTGTAATGGACGAATTTGTGCAGTTTTTACCCTTTGTAATGACGTCGGGTTTGGCATAATTACCAATAGATCCTATGAATTTTTCCAGCCAGCCGTCGTAATACTGTACTTTCTCGGAGGAAGACAAAAAGCCACTGTAATATTTATGGGGCTGATGGGGGTTTCTGCTCCAACAAAAAACTCCGTTTAATTCCTCTAAAAACATGGTTTCGGAGGTAGTCATCGGATTATAGTAAGCCGGCTGCTTAAACCCACCGAGGTCAAACCGGATTAAGGGAAAGAGACTGAGCGTCCTGGGGCTGCCTGTTGTGTTCTTCAGAGTTACCTTCCAGATCTCATAGGTTCCTGTATCCGGAAGAGTATACATGATTGAGGATTGGATGCCGTTATACTCCGATGCTATCTTCGTGTAGCCCTGGCCATGTTCACAAAGATAATTTTCTACAGGTGTCAATGATGGGCTTATACCGATATTCCAGTAGGAAAAGCTATCTTCATCACGAATGTATAAAAACCTGGCTTCCTCCACGTTTAATACCGCCTGTCTTGCTTCATCATCAACATATCTGCTGATGCCGCTTCCCACGTGTGAAACTGACATATGATACCCGTCGGTGTTCCATAGTTGGTTATACCAATACTTACCTGTATCTGGGTCTGAAATAAAAAATGTTCCGGTCTCATTATCAAACCAATATTTTTCTCTCATATAACTCTACCTTTCAATTTTATTTGAATTTTAATGACATCTAAAACTGACTGACATAATGAAAAATTTCAAACAAGATTTTTCATGGAACGTATAGAGCCCTGGTAAATGTGCGATAATCGATGCATCTGTGTATTATTCTATCGTAATAGGGAAATAAAAAACATTGACAATCCGGTCACTGTTTTGTACGATTAAGACATTATCTGGGTGGGTTATTCATATGAGAAGATATAATATATCCGATAAATCCAAAAGCACAAATTTTCCGTTTTATATCGATGTCGGTGTCCACAAAAGGACTGTCGAGCCGCATACTCACAGTTACACGGAGCTTACTGTAATTCTAGGGGGGAGTGCCGTTCATATAGTGGATGGGGAGCAGTACGACATAAAAGCAGGTGATGTATTTGTCATTAACGGGGATACATTCCATGGCTACTCCGACGTACATAGTCTTAAGCTGTGCAATATCATGTTTGAATTCAATAAGATGATTGAGTATGATACCGGGCTTAAAAAACTACCCGGATTTCAATCCCTTTTTATTCTGGAGCCTTATTACAGAAAGGAACATAAATTTGAAAGCAAGCTGGAGCTTAACACAGACATGTTAAAATTTGTTGAAGATATGATATATATACTACTTCAGGAATTTGAAGAGAAGAGGGAGGGATTTGAATCTGTAATACGAGCATACTTCATATCGCTCGCGGGTTACCTGTCACGCAAATATACGGCAGGCCAGAAAACATCCTCCCAAAAGATGTTTCATCTTGCCAATGCCATTACCTTCATTGAAAATAACTATACCAGCCAGATAAAAAACAGTCAGGTAGCGGCTATGGCTTATTTATCCGAAAGACATTTCATTCGTATATTCAAGCAGTTTTTCAAGGTTACCCCGACAGAATATTTAATCTTGCATAGACTTGAGCATGCATGCAGACTGATGAACAGCACAGAACTGACCATGACGCAAATAGCGCTGGAAAGCGGATTTAACGATGTCGCCTATTTTTCACGGATATTCAAGGCTAGATTCGGGTTATCCCCAAAGGAATTCAGAAAAACAATATTCAAGTTGAAAGATTGATTTATTCTCCTATATAAAATAATTAAGTTGTTGAGACGGTTATATAACTGTAGAGTTGATAATGCGGAAGAAATCTGGCAATTGTAAACAGCCTTCTTGTTATACCTTCTTATTTGAGATATAATTTGTACATCCTATCTTTATGCTTTAGTTGGTGTTAAATATGAAAATAATTCGATTTCCCCGGTTCCTCAGCTTTAAAAGCAAGCTTATACTGCTTTTTTCATTGATTATTACCGGTAGTATACTCTTTATAGGCTTTTTTAATTACTATGAAACTTCCATAATAATACATAAGGACATAGAGAAATTCAGCAGTAAAAATCTGAGAGAAGTGAACCTGAATCTGGAGCGTTATTTTAATCAATATGAGCAGATATTTTTTAACATTGCCTCCAGCTCTGAATTTAAAAACTGGTTGTCTGCTGAAAAGGGGGACAAGATACACACATCTTTAATCTACGATAGTATTAAGCGTTATTATATAAACCCTATTACATTATTTTACCCTGAGATCATTACGATTGATCTTCTAAATGAAAATGGCAATGTAAATACTTTTTATTTTAACAACAAAATAAGCTATATTAAGGAATATCCTCTCAAATACGAGGCATGGGTAAAAAATATAGAGTTAAACAATACGCATATCATATCAGGAAAAAATGACGATTATATATCACCGGACAATGTAAAAATTGATGGCTTGTATACTATTAAACTGGCTAGAAAGTTCTTTTTTTCCGATACAGCTGCCGGATATATCATAATTGATGTAGACATGGAACCGGTCACTAAAATTCTGGAGGAAATGAAATACACGGATAGTGGAGACGGCATGATTTTGAATGATGAAGGAGTAATCATGGCACATACTGATATTGAAAGGATCAGCGGAGTGTATGATCAGGGCATATACAACGAGAAAATTAGAGGCAGGGACAGTGGGTATATTTTTGAAAGTGAGAATAATAAAATTATTGTTTTCAGTACAATAAAAAACATCGGTTGGAAAGCAGTTGCAATCATACCGTACGCTACGATAGCGGAAGGATTGGGAAAGATATGGACAATTACACTTGCCGTTATTGCATTAAGTATTCTGCTATCTGTTTTTTTAGTCATAATCATCTCTACATCATTGACAAAAAGAATTAAAGTATTGCGAGCGTCAATGCGGCAGATAAAAAACGGAGAGTTCGGAAAAAGGGTCAGTATCCGAGGGAATGATGAAATATCAGAACTTGCTCTTTCATATAACAATATGCTCGAAAATCTGGAACAGTATATACATGATCTTGCGGAAACAAAGCTGCTACAGCAGGAAGCAGTACTGTCCGCTTTACAGGCACAGATTAATTCCCATTTCTTGTACAACACGCTTGAAGTTATAAATTCCATGGCATACATATCAAGACAAAAGGATATACAGACTGTAGTCGTATCCCTGGCAAAAATGCTGCGTTATACATCAAACTATAAGGAAACCCTGGTGACTATCAAGGATGAAATCGGCCATCTTAAGGATTATTTGAGTATTATGGAAATGCAAATGGGAGAAAGACTGAAATATGATATCGAGATGGAGGATGGTGTTGAGGATGTTCTTTGTCTGAAGGCAATTATCCAGCCGATTGTAGAAAACAGTATAAAGCATGGAATTGAACTGGTCGATGCTCCTGGACACATCAATATAAAAGTCGGATTTCGTGGCGTCCATGTCTATATATTCATCTCTGATAACGGAAAAGGCTTTTCACAGGAAAAGCTGTTTGAGATGAAAAGCAAACTTGAAATATTGGAAAGCGGGAATCATATAAGAGAAATCTCCAGAATTGGGTTGGTTAATGTAAATTACCGTTTAAAAGTGTTCTATAATAATGATCCTGAAACCGGGCTTGTAGCTGAAAACATATGGAAGAGAAATGGGGCGCAGATACAAATAACATTTCCTATTGCCAGGAAAGGAGAGGTTTGATTGTTTAGAGCTCTTGTTGTAGATGATGTGCCGGTTATAAGGCAAAGTATTGCATGTCAGGTAAATGAGTCTGCATATAATGTTATTACCGCAGGTATCGCTGAGAATGGAGAAAAAGCACTGCATTGGCTGGGTACTTATCATGCCGATATTTGCATCACTGATGTCAGAATGCCTGTTATAGACGGTTTTAAACTTATTAAAAAAGTGAAGGAACTATATCCATGGATAACATTTCTGGTGGTTTCAAGCTATGATGAATTTAGCTATGCCAGAACAAGCATTCAGCTCGAAGCGGTTGACTATATTTTGAAGCCCATAAATCAAAAAAATCTGGATGATGCGCTTAATAAATCTGTTGAAAAAATAGAAAGATCAAGGCGTAACGAATCTGCATCAGTTTTGTTTTCCCATATGTCCGAATGCAACTCACTTTTAGGGAAATGGGTCGAGATTTTAAAGATCAATACAGGTAGTATACATAACCTTATTTTGGAGACTATGACAAAATTGTCTGATATGGCGGGTAAGAGCTTTTTTCTTTTGGAATTTTTGACAGAAGAATGGCTGAGTTTGGTGGCTAACGAAATGAAGGTACACAAGCCGGAAGGACTATTTCTATTTGAGGAAAAGACCGGATGCCCGGAGAAATGCATAAAAAACACGGAAATAAAAGAATATCTAAAAATGCTGTGTATCCGGGGACTGGAAAATGGAATCAAAGGCATTGAATACGAATTCAGTGCGTTCAGGGGTAATCAGCAAAGCAGGGTTCTGGAAAAAATAATGAAATACATAGAAAATAACTATACCAGGAGTGATCTTACTCTACAGGAACTTGCTGACCATGTACTTTTTAGCAAAAATCATATGGCAAATATCTTTAAACAGGAGACAGGAATGACTATCTGGAACTATATAATAGATTTGAGAATGAAGAAAGCAAAGGAATTACTGGCTCAATCGCATACGAAAAACATAGGTGTTGCAATGAGTGTAGGGTATACTGACTATATACACTTTTCAAGGTTGTTTAAAGAACATTGCGGAATATCTGCAAATGAATATAGAAAAAAGGTTCAAGGCAAATCGTAATTTTCTGGTAATATACTGTAGAAGCAACTTGACTCTAATGTTCCTGCATTGAAGGTTCAGAAATAACTCTCCCGGATACAGTCAAATGTAAAAGGGAGAGTATTTTTATGACTACACAAGCAAGGATAATCAATGTACAAACTTAATGTACAGAAGTACAAAACAAGGTCTGGCGATATGGCCAGTGTCCGGTGTTATGCTTCATTGAGAACCACAGGATACCTATTCGGGAATATTCACAGCCAGAAGAACCGGATATACCAAAATGTGTGTTTTAACACAAACATTTTGTGACATTACACTATGGTATATCTATCTTAACAGCCCTATAATAAATCATGACAAGCAAAGGAGAGATACAATGGGTACTGTTACAAATGCCAGAAGTGTAAAAACTAAATCAAAACCCGCATATGGATTTCTCAGGCAAATAAGTATCCATAAATCGCTATACATAATGTTGATTCCGGCAGTGTCATACTTTATTATTTTTAAGTACATACCCATTTTGGGAAGTGTAATAGCTTTTCAGGATTATAACGTATATAAAGGTTTTCTACATAGTGAATGGGTCTGGTTCGACAATTTCATACAATTATTTGCATCGGTAAATTTTTTCAGGATTTTAAGCAATAACCTGATTATCAGTTTGTATCAAATTGTATTTTCTTTTCCTGCTCCGATCATTTTAGCCCTTTTACTCAACGAAGTGAGCAATATGAAATTTAAAAGGTCAATCCAAACAATGGTTTATCTTCCCCATTTTCTTTCATGGCCGATCATTGTGGGTCTGATATATTTCTTGCTATCTTCACAGACCGGTATAGTCAATGGCATTTTAATCCGGGTAGGGATGATTGATGAGGCTATTCCGTTTCTTCAGAAAGCCATATATGTCCGCGGACTGATTGTGCTGAGCGGGATATGGAAGGAAATGGGATGGGGTGCGATAATATATTTATCTACGCTGACAAGCATCAGTCCATCACTTTATGAATCGGCTACAATTGATGGCGCCGGACGACTTAAGCAATGTTTGTACATTACGATACCAGGGATTTTACCCGCAGTTTCGACATTACTTTTATTAAGGATCGGAAATATTATGGATTTGGGCTTTGAGCAGATATATCCTTTCATAAACGGAATAACAATGTCCAAAGCTGATGTGTTTGATACGTACACGTATCGTGCAGGTATACTTGAAGGCCAGTATGATATTTCAGCAGCAATAGGTATGTTTAAATCTGTTGTCGGGTGTATTCTCCTGTTAATTGCGAACAAGGCAAGTAAATTAACCGGCGGAGAGGGAATCATATAACGAAGGAGTATGCAACATGGCTGGAATCAATGCAATAAAGAAATCTGGTGGAGAAAAAGCTTTTGATTTATTAAACTCAGCTGTATTAATACTATTGGCTGCAGTGACCTTATCACCTTTTTTATACATCCTGGCTGCATCTTTGAGTGGAAAGCAAGCCTTAATCAACATGGAGGTTATTTTCTGGCCTGTCGATTTTCAGTTGGACAATTATAAAATGGTTGTGAATAATGACCAGTTTTGGCAGAGTTATAAAATTACGGCATTTGTAATTGTAGTAAGTACTTGCTTGCAGATATTTATGACGGTTATTACTGCATATCCCCTCTCAAAAAGATATCTGCCGGGAAGAAAATACTTCATGTTCATGGTCATAATCAGTATGGTATTCGTTGCGCCGATGATTCCTGCGTATCTTGTTGTTAAGCAGCTTCACCTTATAAATACAGTTTGGGCGATGATTATACCAGGCGCTATGAGTTCTTTTAACATGATACTGTGCATGACTTATTTCAAATCCATACCCGAAGAGTTATTTGAAGCGGCAAGAGTAGATGGTATGCCTGAGTTCAAAGTGCTTTGGAAAATTGCGGTACCAGTTTCGATGCCTATGATTGTGACGATAATCCTGTTTTATGCGGTTGGAACATGGAACTCATACTATGCGGCTGTTATTTATATCACAAATCCAAAATTAAGGCCGCTTCAGGCTTATCTGTATTATATTGTGGCACAATTCAGCGGTTCTTCGGGAATGGAAACAACCACCCAGACTGAATTGAGTACTCAATTAACGCCGGAAGGCTTAAAAATGGCAACTATTTTAATCTCTACCCTGCCCATCATAATGATTTACCCGTTTATTCAAAAGTATTTTATTAAGGGTGTAATGATCGGTTCTTTAAAAGAGTAATGCATATGATGCTGTGATTGAGAAAAGAAACAGATTACGGCGTTCATATAGAAAAATTAGGGGGATGTAAAATGACTAGGTATTTGACAAGGATTTTATGTTTGGTTTGCGCAGCGACTGTACTTTTTTCCGCAAGTGCCTGCGGAAGGCAAAACAACCAGGTTGCTGAAACGACACAATCCAGCGCCGGCCAGGCAGTTGCGACCCAAACTACTGCAGAACAGACGCAGGCTCCTGTAAAAATTAAAATGTTTGCTTCAAACCAGGCGTACCCGGTTCCTTCAGATCTTTCGCAGTGTCCGGAAATCAAAGCGATTGAGGAAAAATGCAACGTTATATTGGATCTTCAACTGCTTGATCACGCGAAATATGCGGATGTTGTTCAAATGAAGTTTGCGTCGGGTGATTTTCCCGATGTATATACTGCCTGGAAAGTTACTGCGGAAATCCCTTATGATAACAACCTGATAGAAGAGCTTACAGAATATATCGAAAAATATGGACCTAATTTGAAAAAGAACCTCCTTCAGACAAGCTTTGATGCAGTAACGTTTAAAGGCAAGCTTTGGGCAATTCCAAGCGCTCCTGCACTTAATAGTCCGGCAGGCTCTGTAATTTATACCAGGAAGGACTGGATGGAAAAGGCTGGTGTAAAGGAATTACCTAAAACTTCCGATGATCTTCTGAATATGTGGCGTGCATACAGGGATTGTGATTTTAACGGGAATGGAAAGGCTGACGAAATTCCTTTTTCAGCGAGAGAAAAGCTTACATGGATGGGTAATCTTTATAATATGTGGGGATTCAGCGAGAAAAACTTTGTTTATGAAGACGGAAAGTTCATGCCGGCCTTTGCAAGTACTCAAATGCCTAAGTTCCTTGAATTTGCGGCTCAAGCATATCAGGAAAAGCTTATTGATTCGGAATTTCTTATAAATACAAAGGATACGTGGACTAATAAAATAACGCAGAACAGGGTAGGTTCATGGAACCATGTTATAAATCTTGCATCCAACTGGTATGTGGACTTAAAGAATTCAAACAACGGCAAAGATGTAGGTGTCATTGCCTTACCGACTCCTCTTGGAAAAGGCTATACAGGACGGGTTGGCACTCCTGAGTCACCAATATCCACTGTTCACATGATTTTCAAAGCATCGAGCGAAGAAGTAAAAATAGCTGCAGTCAAAATGTTTGATTTTTTTGCGACAGAAGAAGGAGCCAGTTTGGCTAGATATGGGTTGGAGGGTGATACCCTGATTAAGGATGCATCCGGAAATTATACATATGATGAAGCAAAGCGTCAGGCGAACCAGACATTCCAATGGTTTGAGCAAGCCTTCGGGAAAGTACAGCTTGACAGTGTATTAAATATGGTAAAATCAAAGGATCCTCTGGAAGATGCAACAAGAAATCAAGCTCTTGAAGTTGCCAGAAAAGAAGGTATACCGAATCTGCTGCTTCCTGCCCCGTCATTCAAGGCATTGGTAGCCAATCCTGATCTAAAATACGAGGGACAGATTCAACAGGAATGTATTTCCAGAATAATAGTGGGTGAAAAGCCGTTAAGCTATTATAATGAATGCCTCGAACGGTGGAGAAAAGCTGGCGGAGATGAATTGATCCAAGAAGCAACAGATTGGTGGAACGCTAATATGAAATAGTCTATTCCGGCAGTACAGAATTACAAATAAAAGTAGTTCTGTATTGCTGCATATACTGCAAAAATTCCAGACTCCTTAAAACAAACCTGAACAAATGGACAATGGAGATATTCCGTCTGCAAACAAACCAAGTATACTTTTGCGGACCAGTTAACTGAGTGCGTCCAGCATGGACGCACTCTCGTTGCGAGAACAAAAATACGATGAATATGAGAGGAATTATGAGACCGTTTTATCAAATTGATAAAAAAAATGGCGGGTGGGCACTGTTGAATCCGGAAGGAAAGCCTTTTTACTCGCTTGGTGTAGACTGTGTTACTTCTACCGATGTGTACATAGGCAATCTAATAAAAAAGTATGGCGCCGGCAGTGGATGGTTCAACAAGTGGGCTGAAGACAAGCTTTCGTATATAACAGCTCTTGGGTTCAATACATTGGGAGCATGGCATCATACATATTATTGGGGTAACGGATACCCAAAGACTGTGGAACTCAGACTATCAAAACTTGCCCAAAAGGCAAACAACGGATGGGGTGAGGGCTTTCCGGATGTGTTTGACGAAAGTTTCACCATATCTATTCACAAAATGTTGATTGATTGTTTGTATGGAAAAGGAGAAGTTCTTAAGGAAGACACAGGTTTGATAGGCTTTTACACGGATAATGAACTGCACTGGTGGGGTAATGCAGGTTTTTGGGGAATAAACAAACCAAGCTCCAATACGCAGATTACAGAGCTTGTTGATGATTTTATCGAGCTTCCGGAAGATCGGGCGGGTAAAAAAGCATGGGTTAAGCTGCTTGAAGATAAGTATAAGGATATCGACAGTCTGAATGCAGCCTGGGGGAGTGAATATTCAGAATTTTCCGATCTTCTTTATATAGCCCGTTATAAGGCAAACGATGAAGCGATTGAACAGGATAAATTGCAGTTTCTCAAGTTAATTGCCGAAGTGTATTTTGGAACTACCAGCAGGATAATGAAGGAGTACTTTCCCTGCACGCTCAATCTTGGATGCAGGTTTGTCGGGGCAACCACACCCAAGGTAGTACTTGAGGTTATGAAAAAGTATGTCGATGTTGTTTCAATCAACTTTTATGAGACTATGGATACGTTCAGAGACTACCTGGCATATTTGAATGAGGTTACAGGAAAACCCGTGATCATCACCGAATTTTGTTTTTGTGCAGGCCGTGAAGCCGGTTTTCTTTATAATACAAATGGAGCAAGAAGCGTCCTTGTAAAGAATCAAATCAGAAGGGGTGAATGTTACAGGGACTTTGTCCATTCTTCTTTTAAACTGCCTTTTGTTATCGGGGCACACTGGTTTGCCCTATATGATTTCGGTAGCAACGGTCATAAATTGATTGGCAATTATGGATTATTGGATATGGAAGACAATCCTTGGGATGGGTTTGTACAAATGGTGGCAGAAGCAAACAAGTGCATTGAACAGCCTTTTCGATGAAAAGTATTTGAAATTTTACAGAATGGGAGCACTTTATGTGTAATATCAATGATATTAGGGATTTCATTCTTAAGAAGACCTTAAAAAATGGCAGTAGGTTTGGAGATCTGTTTCCATCCTCATCGCACAATGGCAAGTACCGCCATGGTACAGATATCGGGTGGACGGGAAGTTTCTGGCCGGGATTGAATTATTTATGCTATGAGATGTCTGGAAATGAATTTTATCTAGACACTGCCAGAAAAACGAGGTTGCGTTTTGCTGATAAATTATACAAGGAAACAGCCACACTGCATCATGATACAGGATTCCTTTATACACTTTCATGTGTTGCGGACTACAAACTTACCGGAAATCCGGATGCTAAAAAGCTTGCGCTGGACGCAGCGGTAATTCTGACAAACCGCTTTAACAAAAACGGGAATTATATTCAGGCATGGCCCATGTGGGAAGGAAGCTTTGGGAAGGAAAACAGGGGCAGGATAATAATTGATTGTATGTATAATTTACCGTTACTTTTCTGGGCTTGGAAAGAGACCGGAAACGATATGTTTTTTGAAGCAGCAAGTTCTCATGCAGATACTGCCTCAAAAACTCTTGTAAGAAAAGATTATTCCACATTTCATACGTTTCTGCTTGATCCTGATACGGGAGATGCAAAATATGGTGCTACCTTTCAGGGATATTCCGATGAATCATGCTGGTCACGCGGTCAAGCGTGGGCAATTGGGGGGGTTGCACATGCTTACGGCTATACGGGAAATAAAAAATATCTTGACATTTCGCGGAAATGTGGGTTATTTTTTTTGGAAAATCTTGATGAAGATCTTATCCCAATGTGGGATTTCAGGCTTCCGCAAAAAAACGGTGAACCAAGAGACACCTCTGCGGCAGCTATTGCTGCATCGGGAATACTTGAAATAAACAAATATCTCAGCGGTGCTGAAAAACAGTATTTTATGAATGCTGCACATAATATGATAAAAAATCTTTATGATCAGTATTCCACAAAGGATATGGAAGAGGAAGAAGGCCTTATACTGCATGGATGCGGATTCAGGACGGAAAATATAGATATCGATAACCCATTGATATATGGGGATTATTATTTTGTTGAAGCTGTAGCCAGGCTACTTGGTAAAGATGATATGTACTGGTGAGGGTGCCGTCATACAGCTTAGTTGTTGAGGAGATAGCAAAAAAACCGGAGCGCTCCTGAAGCTAATATTTCTTATTTATAGTTATTTTGGAAGGAGAAAAACCAAAAGTTTATTACTATGTCCCAGTATCGTGATCCTTCCTGCAATTCATGTAATTATTACGGTTTGTGAATACTTTTTAACATTATAAAAAAAAGTGAACCGGGAAAATATAACGGATTAATTAAGAGAGAAAATAAGTTACAAATCCCCCAAAATCATCTCAACCACTAAAGATCAATGGATTAAAGTTGAAACACATGAGCCGATAATTGATAAAAAAAATTTTTATGAAGTACAAAGAAGAATCAATAGCAGGCAAAGAAGCACCGGAGAAGGGCAGGCCCATGTATTTTCGACAAAGGTTAGATGTGCAGATTGTGGCAGTCTGATGAATAAGGTGACTTCATTTAGTGGCCATGAAAGGTTGTACTCTTATCTTTGATGTAAGTTATATGCTGCGGCCGGTGGCAGATCTTTATGTACAAGCCATGCTATCAGGCTGTATTATTTGAAAAATATAGTAATTGAAAGACTTAGGGAGCATGTGGAAAAATATCTGGATAAAAGTAATGTTGCTTGTAGATTACAGGCTGAATATGATAAAAACGGTCAGATAAAAACACTTCAAAGTGAAATAAACAATATTAATATAAAATTCAGCAAAATTCGCAAATACAAAAAGAACTGTATCTTGACAAGCTAAAAGGAAATATGGCAAATGATTTATTTAGTGAATTAAACAGTGGCTTTAATAAATACAATACAGGCATACCTGCCGGAGCTGGAATACAACCAGGCCGAGTTTGACAGGCTATTGCAGAAAGCTGTGGAGATAATCCACAGTGCCAAAGCATTGCATGATGAAATGGAGACCTATTACATACCCAACATGGACTTCGCTGCGGTACAAAAGCTCTGGGAAACTACGATGGAAAGGATATGGAAGTATGCATCAAAGGACTGATACGGATGTACTGCTTCTGTGGGAGCTTCACATAAACCTTGCTACCCTGTATTGACTATTTCTCCGTGTCATATATACTATAATTGGTAACTAATCTTTTCAGGCGATCGCCTGACCAAGGAGGAATGCGAAATGTGGAAGCTCAGTGTTAAAACCGTTGTAGCAATCGGTATCGGAGCGGCAATATTTATTGTCCTGGGGATGTTCGGCTCCATTCCGACCGGTATTCCCAACACCAATCTTGACACCTCTTACGGGTTGCTTGCCATGATGTCTGCAGTATTCGGACCGGTTGCGGGTCTGTTGATCGGTTTGATCGGACATGCCCTCAAGGATACCTTCATGTACGGATCAGCCTGGTGGAGCTGGGTAATCTGCTCTGCTCTGGTCGGTTTCCTGATCGGACTGTTTGTGCGCAAATTCGGCGTGGAGGATGGCAAATTCGGAATCAAGCAGGCGGTGCTTTTCAATGCGGTTCAGATCGTGTCCAACGCCCTTTGCTGGTTCCTGTTGGCACCAACCCTCGATATACTGATATACGGAGAACCCGCCAACAAGGTATACACACAGGGTGTGGTTGCCGGTTCGGTAAACATGGTCGTAATGCTGATACTCGGAACAGCGCTGCTGTTCGGTTATTCAGCCACCAGGCAGAAGGCATCCAGCCTGACGAAGGAACAGTAATAAGCGGGACGTATTTCAGATGTGCCGCACCAAACGATACATAAATATGAACGGGGACGGTTCTGCCGTATTATCCTTCGGCGATAAGACGGCGCCGTCCCTGTTCCTTGATAAGATCAATATTTCCGCAGGCTGCTTTTAACCGGCAGGAATGCCGGTATTACGCAGTTTTGACATACTTAATCATGCATAAGGGGTTACGGATGAAAAAAGAGGCCGTTAAATTCGAGAACTTCACCTTTCGCTACAACAGCCAGGTGGAGCCTACATTGACAGATATCAACCTTACCGTATACCAGGGTGAAAAAATACTCATCATTGGGCCATCCGGCTCGGGAAAGTCGACACTGGGGCATTGTATCAACGGACTTGCGCCATTTTCCTACAAAGGAGAGGTGAAAGGCAGTCTGCAGGTCATGGGAGCAGATGCTGCGAAGCTTGGCATTTTTGGTCTTTCAAAGCATGTCGGCACGGTGCTGCAGGATTCCGACAGCCAGTTTATCGGCCTGACGGTAGGCGAGGACATTGCATTTTCCATGGAAAATGAATGCGTCGAAACGGATGCCATGAAGCAAAGGGTATTATCTACCGCAACGGCAGTCGGCATGGAAGGTTTTTTGCCCTCCAATCCGCATCAGCTTTCCGGCGGGCAGAAACAGAGGGTTTCGCTGGCAGGCGTCATGGTAGATGAAGTCGATATACTGCTGTTTGACGAGCCGCTCGCCAACCTGGACCCGGCAACCGGAAAATATGCCATTGAGTTGATTGATGACTTGCATAAAAAAAGCGGAAAGACAATCATCATCATTGAACATAGACTGGAGGACGTGCTGCACAGGGGGGCAGACCGAACCGTATTGATCAGCGACGGCAGAATCGTTGCCGATCTTCCGCCGTCGGAGCTTCTGGCCGGGGATTGGCTGGAACGGTATGGTATCCATGAACCGTTGTTCGTATCTGCAATCAAAAAGGCAGGCTGTGAAGTCGATGCAAAAGACAGGCTGGAAAATGTGACAGCGCTGAATCTGGAACCATACCGGAACAAACTGCTGGAATGGGCCTCGGGAGACGGAATGACGGCTGAACAAACCGGCAGACCCCTGCTGCTTGAGGTGAAAGGGCTTGAGTTCAAGTATCAATCGGGAATCAGGGCGATCAAGAATGTATCCTTCAGTGTGCATGAGGGTGAGATGCTTGCAATCGTGGGTAAAAACGGTGCGGGAAAGTCTACCCTGTCGAAATTGATCTGCGGCATGGAGAAGCCGGACAAAGGCGCCATCATCTATGAGGGAGCAGACATCACGAGAGACACCATCAAGGAACGCTCTCTGAGAATCGGTTTCGCCATGCAGAACCCCAATCACATGATATCCAAAACCATGATATATGATGAGGTGGCACTGGGACTGATTGCCCGCCGCGTACCGGAGGACACGGTCCGTGAAAGGGTGGAGAAGGCCTTGAGGATATGCGGGCTGTATCCTTTCAGAAACTGGCCTGTTGCCGCATTGAGCTTCGGACAGAAAAAGAGGGTCACCATTGCAGCAATACTGGTGCTTGAACCTAAAATCCTCATACTGGACGAGCCTACCGCCGGGCAGGATTACAG